>NZ_LZMG01000266.1:0-91136 GCF_001673615.1 Mycobacterium sp. 1245499.0 | reverse complement strand
AGGCCTACTTCAACAAACCCGTCGAGCAGCTCACGGTCTCCGAGGGCGCGCTGCTGGCCGCGCTCAGACGGCGGGCCGGCCAGTGCGGCTTTGACTTCGTCTATCGGATCGGAGCGCCGGGGCGCCCGGTCGTCTTGCACGGGCGGCAGGATCGTGGTGAGTCGATCGTCCGGCGGAGCCTGCCGACGGCGGCTGATCGTCGGCGGCCCCTCCCGACGCTCACGATCCCGAGGGGCGTCCGGACGGCTGGGGCCCGGACGCTTGTCAGAACTCTGATTGCCTACATGCTCAGTCGATGGCCCACGTTGGTCACCGGAGGACTGGCTGTGGGTGCGGCGCGGGGCCTACCTGTGCGCGGCGGTACTGGTGCTCTTGCCGATCGTCACGTTCGCGATGGCGTACTTCATCGTCGACATTCCCAAGCCGGGTGACCTTCGTACCAACCAGGTTTCGACCATCCTGGCCAGCGACGGCTCGGAGATCGCCAAGATCATTCCGCCCGAAGGCAATCGGGTCGACGTCAACATCAGCCAAGTTCCGGTGCATGTGCGCCAGGCGGTGATCGCCGCCGAGGACCGCAACTTCTACTCGAACCCGGGCTTCGATTTCGCCGGTTTCGTGCGCGCGGTGAACAACAACCTCTTCGGCAGCGGCGACCTGCAGGGCGGGTCGACCATCACCCAGCAGTACGTGAAGAACGCGCTGGTGGGTTCGGCCCAGCACGGTGTCAGCGGCCTGATGCGCAAGGCCAAGGAATTGGTCATCGCCACCAAGATGTCCGGGGAGTGGTCGAAAGACGATGTCCTGCAGGCCTATCTGAACATCATCTACTTCGGCCGGGGCGCCTACGGAATTTCGGCCGCCGCCAAGGCCTACTTCAACAAACCCGTCGAGCAGCTCACGGTCTCCGAGGGCGCGCTGCTGGCCGCGCTCATCCGGCGGCCGTCCACGCTCGACCCGGCGGTCGATCCGCAGGGCGCCCGGGCCCGCTGGGCGTGGGTGCTCGACGGCATGGTGGAAACCAAGGCACTGTCGTCCAATGACCGTTCCGCGCAGGTGTTCCCGCCGACCGTGCCGCCGGATCAGGCGCGCGCGCAGAACCAGACGACCGGACCCAACGGGCTGATCGAGCGGCAGGTGACCAAAGAGCTGATGGAGCTGTTCAACATCGACGAGCGGACCCTGAACACCCAGGGCCTGCAGGTCACCACCACCATCGATCCGAAGGCCCAGCAGGCCGCGGAGAAGGCGGTGTCGAAATACCTCGACGGCCAGGATCCCGATATGCGTTCGGCCGCGGTCTCGGTCGACCCGCACGACGGCGCCATCCGTGCGTACTTCGGTGGCACCGACGCCAACGGGTTCGACTTCGCTCAGGCCGGGCTGCAGACGGGATCGTCGTTCAAGGTGTTCGCGCTGGTGGCCGCGCTCGAGCAGGGCATCGGGCTGGGCTATCAGGTCGACAGCTCGCCGCTGACGGTCGATGGCATCAAGATCACCAACGTAGAGGGCGAGAGCTGCGGGACCTGTAACCTCGCCCAGGCGCTGAAGATGTCGTTGAACACGTCCTACTACCGGCTGATGCTCAAGCTCAAGGGCGGCCCGCAGGCCGTCGCCGACGCCGCGCACCAGGCCGGCGTCGCGACCAGCTTCCCCGGCGTGGACCACACCCTGTCCGAGGACGGCAAGGGCGGCCCACCGAACAACGGGATCGTGCTGGGCCAGTACCAAACCCGGGTGTTCGACATGGCCTCGGCCTATGCCACGCTCGCGGCCTCCGGGGTGTATCACCGCCCGCACTTCGTGCAGAAGGTCGTCAACTCCGACGGCCAGGTCCTCTTCGATGCCGCCAACTCCGACAACAAGGACGAGCAGCGAATCCCCAAGGCCGTCGCCGACAACGTCACCGCGGCCATGGCGCCGATCGCCGCCTATTCCCGCGGCCACGCCCTGGCCGGCGGTAGGCCCTCGGCCGCCAAGACCGGCACCACCCAGCTCGGCGACACCAGCTCCAACAAGGACGCCTGGATGGTCGGCTACACACCGTCGCTGTCAACCGCGGTGTGGGTGGGCACGGCCAAGGGCGACAGTCCGCTGGTAACCGCCTCGGGCGCACCGGTTTACGGCTCGGGGCTGCCGTCGGACATCTGGAAGGCCACCATGGACGGCGCCCTCAAGGGCACCTCCAACGAGTCCTTCCCCAAGCCGACCGAGATCGGCGGCTATGCCGGTGTGCCCGTCGCGCCGCCCCCACCCCCGCCGCCGTCGGAGACCGTCATTCAGCCCACCATCGAAGTGGCGCCCGGCATCACCATCCCGGTCGGCCCGCCCACGACGATCACTGCGGCGCCACCAGCACCCGGCGGTGGCCCGCCGGGTGGTCCCGAGCCGGGCGGTCCGGCCGGGGGCCCGTTTGGTGGCGCGCCGTTTGGTGGCGCGCCGGGTGGCGGCGTCCCGCCGGGTGGACCCCAAGCACCCGCGCCGCCACCGTGACCGACGCCGCGGAGCACGGCGCCACCACTTCACCGCAGCGGCTGGCCGCGGATCTGCGCAGCGCCGACAACCGAGATTGCCCGAGTCGCAACGATTTCCTGGGCGCCGCACTCGCCGACGTCGTCGGTGGCCCGGTGGGCCGGCACGCGCTGATCGGCCGCTCCCGGCTGATGACCCCGCTGCGGGTGATGTTCCTGATCGCGCTGGTCTTCTTGGCGTTGGGTTGGTCGACGAAGGCCGCGTGTCTGCAAAGCACCGGTACCGGCACCGCCGATCAGCGGGTGGCCAACTGGGACAACCAACGCGCCTACTACGAGTTGTGCTACTCCGACACCGTGCCGCTCTACGGCGCAGAGTTGCTGAGCCAGGGCAAGTTTCCGTACAAGTCGAGCTGGGTCGAGACCGACTCCACCGGCGCCCAGCAGATCCGTTACGACGGCCGGCCTGCGGTGCGCTACATGGAGTATCCGGTGCTGACCGGGATCTATCAGTACGTGTCGATGGCCCTGGCCAAGACCTACACGGCGTTGAGCAAACTCGCCCCGCTGCCGGTGGTCGCCGAGGTGGTGATGTTCTTCAACATCGCCGCGTTCGGGCTGGCGCTGGCCTGGCTGGCCACCGTCTGGGCCAGCGCGGGCCTGGCCGGGCGCCGGATCTGGGATGCCGCCTTGGTGGCGGGTTCGCCCATCCTGATTTTTCAGATCTTCACCAATTTCGACGCGCTGGCAACAGCATTCGCGATGGCCGGCCTGCTGGCGTGGGCGCGTCGAAAGCCGGTGCTGGCGGGCGTACTGATCGGATTGGGCGCCGCGGCCAAGCTGTACCCGTTGCTGTTTTTGGGCCCCATGCTGCTGCTGGGAATCCGGACCGGACGGCTGCGCGCGTGGGTCCGTACCGCCGTGTCGGCCGGGGTGACCTGGCTGTTGGTGAATCTGCCGGTGCTGGTGTTCTTTCCGCGCGGGTGGTCGGAGTTCTTCCGGCTCAACACGCGGCGCGGCGAAGATATGGACTCGTTGTACAACGTCATCAAGTCGTTCACCGGGTGGCGGGGGTTCGATCCCAAACTCGGATTCTGGCAGCCGCCGACGGTGCTCAACAGCGTGGTCGCCGTGCTGTTCGTGGCCTGTTGTGCGGCAATCGCATTCGTCGTGTTGACCGCCCCGCAACGGCCACGGGTGGCGCAGCTGGCGTTTTTGGTGGTCGCGGCGTTCCTGCTGACCAACAAGGTGTGGAGCCCGCAGTTCTCGCTGTGGCTGGTGCCGCTGGCGGTGCTCGCCCTGCCGCATCGCCGGCTGCTGCTGGCGTGGATGACCGTCGATGCGCTGGTGTGGGTGCCGCGGATGTATTACCTGTACGGCAACCCCAATCGTTCCCTGCCCGAACAGTTCTTCACTACCACCGTGCTGCTCCGCGATATTGCGGTTATCGTGTTGTGCGCGTTAGTGATTCGTCAGATCTACCGGCCCGGTGAGGATTTGGTGCGGTGGGGCGGGCGGGTGGACGATCCCGCGGGCGGACCGTTCGACCGCGCACCCGACGACCCGCTCGGTTGGTTGCCCGACTGGCTGCGGCCGCCGGGGTCGCGCCGCTCGGCCGTCCCGGCAGCCGAGCACGCCGACGAGCAGGCCCCAGTGGCGAGCGGGGCGCCGTGACCCGCGCCGACGACGACGATCCCGGCGCAGCCGGGGTCGAAGGAGTGGCGCCATGACGCAGGTTGCCATCCCCGTCTTCCCGCGATTCACCGCTCTTGACGCGGTCGGTCCATACGAAGTGCTGCAACGCATCCCGTCCATCGACGTCGTGTTCGTCGGGCACCACCGCGGTGAGGTGCGGACCGAGAACGGCATGCTCGGTGTCAGCTGCGACGCCACCTTCGACGACGTGGACGCACCCGACGTGGTGGTGTTCCCCGGCGGCATCGGCACCCGACAGCTCATCCACGACGAGACCATCCGGACCTGGCTGCAAGCGGTACACCCCAACACCCGGTTCACCACCTCGGTGTGCACCGGTGCCCTGCTGCTCGCTGCGGCCGGCCTGCTGGACGGGCTCACGGCCACCACGCATTGGCGGGCCGCCGACCTCCTCAACGGCTTGGGCGCCCGCTACGTGCCGCAACGAGTCGTTGAGCACCTGCCGCAGCGGATCATCACCGCCGCGGGGGTCTCCTCCGGCATCGACATGGCGCTACGTCTGGTGGAACTGGTCGTCGATCGCGAGGCCGCACGGGCCGCTCAGCTGCTGATCGAATACGATCCGCAGCCGCCGTTCGACTCGGGCGCGCTCGCCAAGGCCGACCCCGCGACGGTGGCCAGGGCCGACGAATACTTGGCCGCCCGGCGATAGCGGGTTGCCCGACTGTCCGGATTTTTCTGGTCAGCCCCGTATCCGGTAGCCTGATGCGGTTGCCGACGCAGGCGACCCTCCTGCCACGGATCGTCCGTGGCCGCTTGAGACCAGAGGAGGTGGTGAGGTTTCCATGCGTCCATACGAAATCATGGTCATTCTTGACCCCACGCTCGACGAGCGCACCGTTGCCCCGTCCTTGGAGACGTTCCTCAACGTCGTCCGCAAGGATGGTGGATCCGTCGACAAGGTCGACATCTGGGGCCGCCGCCGGCTGGCCTACGAGATCGCCAAGCACGCCGAAGGCATCTACGTCGTCGTCGACCTGAAGGCCGAGCCGGCGACGGTATCCGAGCTCGACCGCCAGCTGAGCCTCAACGAGTCGGTACTGCGCACCAAGGTGATGCGCACCGACAAGCACTAACAGCAGTGGTCGCGTCGCGGGCCCACCGTCGGTGGACTTGCGTAGGCTCAGCGAGGACCACCGTCGCGGAAGCGAGTAGCAGGGCGGAACGAGGAGGAACTTGTGGCTGGTGACACCACTATCACCGTTGTCGGAAACCTGACCGCCGACCCCGAATTGCGGTTCACGCCGTCGGGTGCCGCCGTCGCCAACTTCACGGTGGCGTCGACCCCCCGGATCTATGACCGGCAGAGCGGGGAATGGAAAGACGGTGAGGCGCTGTTCCTGCGATGCAACATCTGGCGGGAAGCCGCCGAGAATGTCGCGGAAAGCCTGACGCGTGGTGCCCGGGTGATCGTCACGGGCCGGCTCAAGCAACGCTCTTTCGAGACCCGTGAGGGCGAGAAGCGCACCGTCGTCGAGGTGGAGGTCGACGAGATCGGCCCCTCGCTGCGGTACGCCACGGCCAAGGTCAACAAGGCCAGCCGCAGCGGTGGTGGCGGCGGTGGCTTCGGCGGTGGTGGCGGCGGCGGCGGATCACGCCAGCAGTCGGCGCCGGCGAGCAGCGCTCCCGCTGACGACCCGTGGGGCAGCGCGCCCGCATCGGGCTCGTTCGGTGGCGGAGACGACGAACCGCCCTTCTGATTCGAGAAAACTTCAGTAATAGAGAACGGAAAGAAAAACAGACATGGCCAAGTCCAACAAGCGGCGGCCGGCTCCGGAAAAGCCGGTCAAGGCACGCAAATGTGTCTTCTGCGCCAAGAAGGATCAAGCGATCGATTACAAGGACACCGCGCTGCTGCGTACCTACATCAGCGAGCGCGGCAAGATCCGTGCGCGTCGCGTCACCGGCAACTGTGTGCAGCACCAGCGTGACATCGCCATCGCGGTGAAGAATGCCCGCGAGGTGGCGCTGCTGCCCTTCACCTCCTCGGCGCGATAGCCGCCGAGGGCCTACCGAAAGTACGAAACGATGAAGCTGATTCTGACGGCTGACGTCGACCATCTTGGTGCCGTCGGCGACACGGTCGAGGTCAAGGACGGTTACGGCCGCAACTTCCTGCTCCCGCGCGGCCTGGCCATCGTGGCCTCGCGCGGCGCGCAGAAGCAGGCCGACGATATCCGCCGCGCGCGGGAAACCAAGGCGGTGCGCGACCTCGGGCACGCCAACGAACTCAAGACGGCGATCGAGGCGCTCGGCCCGGTCTCGCTGCCGGTGAAGACCGCGGCGGATTCCGGCAAGCTGTTCGGCTCGGTGACCGCCAGCGATGTCGTCGCCGCCATCAAGAAGGCCGGCGGCCCCAACCTGGACAAGCGGATCGTGCGGCTGCCCAAGTCGCACATCAAGGCCGTCGGGACCCACCCGGTGGCGGTGCACCTGCACCCCGAGGTCGACGTGGAAGTCGCGCTCGAGGTCGTCGCGCAGAGCTAAGCACCCGACGTTTGCTCGTACCCGGCGGTGGCCATGATCGGCCGCCGCCGGGCTTCGTTGTGCTGCGGGCAGCGGCGCGCCCCTTGGTAGCCAGCGTCGCGGACGTGCTCCCTGGCGAACCATTTCTGGGGTGTATTCGGGCAGCGCGCTTTACCAGCCCGTAACGCTGGGAAAATGTGGCGGAAAGCCAACACGCCCGGGGCAGTAACCTGCGACGACACGCCGGAGAGATTCTTGTCCACACGAATTCAATGGCGTTGTATGGCCGGTATCTGCACCGATGTCCCAGCCCTTTGCATTAATCCACAGGTTCTCCACACCCCGCTCAACACAGGTGTCGACGGATATGCACACACGATGCACAGCTTCATAAACAGCACCCCCTTTGCGTCCTAGTCAGCAACGTTTAACGTCGTCCCGGCGCCGGGCGTGCGGGTGCCATGAGGCGCAATTGTCAGCACCTTGACTTACGCTCACGATCGATTATCGAATGTATGTTCGGGTGCGTGAATCCGGGGAGGAGGGAATCCGTGGCGGTCGTCGATGACTTGGCGTCGGGCATGGATTCTTCGCCGCCTAGCGAAGACTTCGGGCGCCAGCCACCGCAGGACCTGGCGGCCGAGCAGGCGGTGCTGGGCGGCATGCTGCTGAGCAAGGACGCCATCGCCGACGTGCTCGAACGGCTACGGCCCGGCGACTTCTACCGCCCCGCCCACCAGAACGTCTACGACGCGATCTTGGACCTCTACGGCCGGGGCGAGCCGGCCGACGCGGTGACCGTCGCCGCGGAGCTGGACCGCCGCAACCTGCTGCGGCGGATCGGCGGGGCGCCGTATCTGCACACGCTGATCTCGACGGTACCGACAGCGGCCAACGCGAGTTACTACGCGACCATCGTGGCCGAGAAGGCGCTCCTGCGGCGGCTCGTGGAGGCGGGCACCCGGGTGGTGCAATACGGCTACGCGGGCGCCGAAGGAGCCGACGTGGCCGAGGTGGTCGACCGCGCACAGGCAGAGATCTATGAGGTCGCCGAGCGGCGGACGTCGGAGGATTTCGTTCCACTCGAGGATCTGCTGCAGCCGACGATGGACGAGATCGACGCCATCGCCTCCAACGGTGGCGTCGCGCGCGGCGTGCCGACCGGTTTCACCGAGCTCGACGAGGTGACCAACGGCCTGCATGCCGGGCAGATGATCATCGTGGCGGCTCGACCTGGAGTGGGCAAAAGCACCCTTGGATTGGATTTTCTGCGGTCGTGCTCGATCAAGCACCGCATGGCCAGCGTGATCTTCTCGCTGGAGATGAGCAAGTCCGAGATCGTCATGCGGCTGCTGTCAGCGGAGGCGAAGATCAAGCTCGCCGACATGCGGTCGGGCCGCATGAGCGACGAAGACTGGACGCGGCTGGCGCGGCGGATGAGCGAAATCAGCGAGGCGCCACTGTATATCGACGACTCGCCGAACCTGACGATGATGGAGATCCGGGCCAAGGCGCGCCGGCTGCGGCAGAAATCCGACCTGCGTCTGGTCGTGGTCGATTATCTGCAACTGATGTCGTCCGGCAAGAAGGTCGAGTCGCGGCAACTCGAGGTGTCCGAATTCTCGCGTCATCTCAAGCTTTTGGCCAAGGAACTCGAGGTGCCGGTCGTTGCGATCAGCCAGCTCAACCGCGGTCCCGAACAGCGCACCGACAAGAAGCCGATGTTGTCGGACCTTCGTGAGTCGGGATCGCTCGAGCAGGATGCGGACATGGTGATCCTGCTGAACCGGCCCGACGCGTTCGAGCGCGACGACCCGCGCGGGGGAGAGGCGGATTTCATTCTCGCCAAGCACCGCAACGGCCCCACCAAGACGGTGACCGTCGCGCACCAGCTGCACTTGTCGCGGTTCACCAACATGGCGCGGTAGGGGTAACGGGGTGCGCACAAACTGTTCGAAACCAAGGGTCGAAATCTACGCAGGCATCGAACGTCTGCACTAGCCAGCCATCGGCAAGAGTTTAGCCAGTTGGCTCGCCTGAAAGTGGCCCTTACTGCGTCCCCGGCCCTTGTGAGCGCGGGGCGACTGTCGCAAACCTCTTCAGGGTCCGGCAACCCGATGGCGGTGAGCCGAAAACAGTTCGCCGAACTCGGCGATGGCTGCTTGAGCCGCATCGTCATCGCGGTCGTGTTGAAGAGCAGGTGACGCCAGATACACCAATGCCCGCGCCAGCGCCAGCACCCCGACGTGGTGACGTTCCGCGACTCTGACCAATTCGGCTAACGCCTCGTCGAGGCTGCAGCCTAGCTTCGCAATCAGTACGCCTTTGGCGACATCAAAGATCCGTGCATCCGAATACTCACCGCAGTTCATCGCCGCTCACCTCACTACGCCAGCCCGCCCCAGGCGCGGGACTACCCCGGTGAGGGAGTCCTATTCGCGTGGTCTGGGAATGACGAGACACAGGTATGCGTCGATACAACCCACTCGAACCAAAGCCGCGTGGTCAGCGACCGAGCCCTTCCCCGCGCGCCCGCGGCCAGCCGTCGAGCGCGTCGCCGATGGGCGGGCCCATCTTGCCCGTGACGCCTATAGCTACCTGCACCTACCCCTGGTCGCCGGCATCATGCTGTTCGCTGTCGGAGCGCACGCCACCATCGAGCACGCCACTCACCGGCTGCCGTTGCTGTCCGCGATCGCACTGGCCGGCGGCATGGCACTGTTCTACTTCGCTGACGTCGCCTACCGGTGGCGCGACCACGGGCAGGCGCCGGCCGACCGCGCCGTCACCGGAGTAGCCGCGGCGGCGACCCTGCCTGCCTTATTGCATATGCCCGCCCTCGCAGCGCTCGGCCTGCTCGCCGGCATCGGAGCTTGCCGGTTGGTCTGGGAGTTGTGGCGGCGCCCCCGGATCGGTCCGGCCGTAGCAGGACAGGCACGTTGAGGGCCGAGACACAGGTAAACCGGCGCTTAAAGCGCCATAACCGACAGGAGAGCACGATGTCACAGGCACGACGCCTTTCGGGCCGAAAAATAGCTGTGTTGGCAGCCGACGGCTTCGAGAAAGTGGAACTGGTAATTCCGTTGCGCGCGTTGCAATTGGCCGGCGCGAAGGTCGATGTTGTGTCGCTGCGCCCCGGTCGCATCCGCGGGGTGAATCTGCACATGCCGGCCAGCCGAGTCGGCGTGGACAAGGTTGTCACCGAGGCCGACCCCGGCGCCTACGACGGACTGCTGCTTCCGGGCGGCTTCATCAACCCCGACCTGCTGCGGCAGTCGGCGGCGGCGCGGGATTTTGTCCGCGCGTTCGACCACGGGGCCAAGCCGATCGTCACGTTGTGTCACGGTCCGTGGGTGCTTGCGTCGGCAGGATTGCTCAATGGGCGCACCCTGACCTCCTGGCCGGGAATCCGCGATGACCTGGTGAACGCCGGCGCCGACTGGCTCGACCGCGAGGTCGTGCGTGACCGCAACCTCGTCACGAGTCGGGGGCCACAGGACATGAAGGCGTTCTTGCCGGCGATGCTCGACATCTTCGCCGAGCCGAAGAATCACTCGCAGACGGTCACGAACCATAACGGCTCGGATCCGCAGCTCGACAAGCCGCTCGGCTGGGCCGTGTCCGCCTTGCGCTGGTCACCGAAACCCTCGGCGGCGGCACTGACCGGTGTGGTCGCGGCCGCCCTGGCGTCACCCCTACGGAGACGGGTTTCCATCAAGAACTAGAGAACAACGCCAGCGCTACCCTAGGCGCGCTGCCAGCGTCGCCGCATGCCCGGGTGACTGCAGATAAAGCGAATCGCCTTGTGCCTGACGGTAATAACGAACCTCGGCGCGTTATGCCGTCCCACTCGGCGGTGGCTCAACGATGTAGCGAAAATGGAACTTGGCAATCGCTCGTTCGGAGTTCGGTTCAGCGCGCTCTTGTCCGGCGTCTTCGATGTCTTCCCGACAAACAGGTCAGCGCGACACCCGACCGGTCGGGTCGTGCAGGCACTGAAGTGCCCTCCTGGATCTCACTGGCAAAGGAGGGATCCGTGATGCCGATGGTCCGTCCGAGACTGATGAGCTCGTCATCTGTCAGGCCGGGGCCGCCCTCGGGCCGCTGATATTCGAACAGGGCGCGGGCGTACTCGCGGAATCGTCTTGCGTCCGAGGCAACAGCGGCCGCCGCGGCCGCACGGGTCGAATCGTGAGCCGTCGATGCGGTGTCCAAGAAGTTCATCGGGTGCGCGTCCGCCACTTCGGTGAAAACCCGGCAAACCCCGAGGTAGAGCGATCATTATCCGCCGTGCAGGCTGAGAACTAAAGATCGAAGCTAAATCGGCTTGAGCTGGTGTTTTGCCGCGAAGATCAGCAAGCCACCGCGTGCAAGGCCACTCGGAACGCGTGCTAGTGAACAACATCAGTGCAACGAAATTGCCTGTGGGACAGAGTATTGTGCGCAATTGCCACGCGGAGTAGCGTGAGGTCTCCAACAGCAGGCGGCCAGAACGCAAGCTAAGTGGGCATACTGTGGGACACTCGGAGCTAACCAGCCTCATCGGCCTGCGAGACGGCGATGGGAATCGAATCCATCTCGTCCGCGTGGATGTTCCCAGCGGGACGAGCGGCTACATGCTCAGGGTCGGGACGGGAAAGGTGTTCCTGAGTGCCGGCGATCTCGCCAGGCTCAACAACGTCATCCGGTTCGAGTTGCATTCGGCGCACCGGACCCATTTGTTGATTTGGGCGATCCAGCTACTGATCTTGTGCGCACTGGCATGGTTCCTCACATCCGGCATCACCGGGCCGCTGTTTGTCTACCCCTGGTCCTATTGAGATCACCGCCCCATCAAGCACGGATCGCGCTGCGGGCCAACGCTTCTGGAGCGGTTTCGCGCCTTCATGGAAGATCGCGGCCAGCCGCCCGCGCGTCGTAGTGACTACCTTTCGTCAATCGGAGCAGCAGGTAAGCCGAAGTAGCGCGCACTGCCATCCACAGGCGACATCGCTTGTGCATGAGCCCGCCGGCTGAGGACTTGTCCGCTCGAGTCCAGACGGTGTAGCGCAGCTATAGTCGGTGCGTGTTGCCTACCTATGATCGCGATTCATGACCGGAGGAGCACCAGGACCGGCGTCGCCGCAAGCACAGCCTGGCGAGCTCGCCCCGCTCGATATCGTCGGCTCCGGAGTCCTTCCCCCGGTCGCTGCCCGAGTGCGCCGACTTTTTTGGCTGCTCGAGCGGTTGGCGCCCTCTTTGGGATCGCGGTGGGCAGTCGAGTTGTGGTGCACCCCACCGGTTCTCGAGTCGGACCTGCGCATGCCACCAGGTGTGGCCCCGGGCAGGCCGCTGGAAGCTTATTGGGATGGGCATCGGATAGCTGGTGAGGAATGGGGCGAGGGGACACCGATATATCTGGTACATGGTTGGGGCGGGCAGCGCGCGCATTTGGCAGTGTTCGTCAAACCGCTGGTGGAGGCCGGGTATCGCGTCATCGCATTCGACTTGCCTAGCCACAACGAATCTGACCCGGGTGCCCTTGCGCCCGGGCGTACCACTGCCATCGAGTGCGCCGACGCCGTTGCGGCGACGATCGAAACCCACGGGCCCGCCCACGCGGTGGTGGCTCACTCACTCGGTGCGAACGCGACTGCGTTGGCGGCGGCGCAGGGCGCACCTGTTGGGCGTTTGGTCTTCTTGGCGCCCATGGGCGAATTCCGTCTCTATCTTGACCTGTTCGCCGCACGGCACGGCTTCGGTCGCCGGATCCGCGCCGGCCTGCAACGCCGTCTGGAAAAACGAATCGGTATGCCGTTGCACGAGACGAACATGACGCGGATTGGTCAACGAGCCAATTACCCGCCGCTGCTTGTCATCCATGATCCCGACGACCCGGACAGCCCTTATGCCGCGAGTGAGCGGCTCGCATTGTCATGGCAAGGCGCACGATTACTGACCACGCGGGGGCTCGGTCGATTGGCTCATTACCGAATCCTGCGCCATCGCCCGGCTATTCGGGCCGGGCTAGAGTTCATCGGCGACCAAGCGGGCTGAGTTCAGCTGCGACCGCGGTCATCTACCGCCGCGCCCGGTATGCTGCTGCAGCTCTTCTATCAGGTCGGATGCCTGGGCCTTGGTCAGATCATTCGGGACCTCACGCCCTGCCTCCTGCGCCAGCGTTTGCACGTAGCTCCGCTGCGGTCCCGTCATCGGCTCGTCGCCCGTGACCCAGTCGGCTGTGTCCTTTTCCGCCGTCTCGTTCGGCGCCTGTTGCAACTCGTCGCTCATGTTTCGATCACCTCCGACGGACGTAATAGCCGTCGCACATGTGTTCGAAACATATCCGCTCAGCGAATTTAGTGGTCTGAGCGCGTCAGCGGAAACGGATGTTCAACGTCGCCAGGCCAAATATCTTGCGGCCAGCCGACTTCGCGCCGACGAGCACGACTCCGCTGCGGGTTTCCGGGTCCAGTGACTTGATCCGGCCGCTGTACTCAATGTCGGCACCCTCGGTGGCCGACACGACCACGGGCTGGGACAGCCGCACCGCGTAGCGGGTCACCGCACCGGGATCGCCTGACCATGCCGAGCCGAATCCGGCACCCAACGCCATGGTGAGCATTCCGTGGGCGATCACGTCGGGCTGGCCCGCCAGTTTGGCGAGGTTCTCGTCCCAATGGAGCGGGTTGGCGTCGCAGGCCACACCGGAGTAGTTCACCAGGTCGCCGCGCGACAGTCGCGCGTGGTGGACCGGTAACTCGTCGCCGACCTTCACGTCATCGAAGGACGGCGTTCCCGGGGTGCGGGTGGTGCCTGCGTGGGCGATCTGAACCTCGTCCGCCGGGCGCACCGTCTTCTGGTAGTCCTCCTCGGAGTAGTCGATGCCGGCGAGGTTCACATCGTGCATCATCACCTTTTCCGCGACGCTTCTGATCGCCGGATCGACATCCTCGGCGGTGACGCCCACGACGGTGGTGTGCAGGGTGTGCACCCGCTCGCCGGCCGTGTCGGTGAACGTGTTGGTCACGGTGATCAAGTCTCTGCCGGCGATCCTGCGCACCGATGACAGTTCGACGTCAACGTGCAGTTCGTCTCCGGCCACGATCGGGCGGTGCTGCTCGAAGACTTCTTCGGTCTGCAGGTACATCTCGTAACCGATGACCACCGATTCGAACAAATGCCGATTGGCGGCCATGGCCGGGGCCGACGTGAACGTCAGCGGCGCCACCAGGTCCGGATATCCCAGTTCAGCGGCGGCGTCGAGTTTCCAGTGCGCAGGGTGATAGTCCTGCACGGCGCGGGCGAACTCGCGTAGTTTCTCGCGGCCGACCTGGTAAGTGTCTTCGATCCGGTAGTAGTGGCCGACCCGCGCTTCGAGTGCCGACGCTTCGGTTGCTGCTGTCATGGATTGCTCAACTTTTCTGTCGGCCTGTTCACGGAAGCCGACCTACGCACACTAACCCGGCGACATCAGGCCACCGAAGGCCGCAACGCGGATGACAAGATTGCCCGAGTGTGTTACCGCTGGCCGACCCTGGCCGAGGCCGTCGACACTCGACGTCGCTCAGCCACTTCGCCGGTGACCTGACGTCAGCCTTGAATACTGCGGTTTCAGTGGCTCCTACACCGAGGGCGTTGCGCGCATTTCGCAGAGCGTTTTGTGCCGGAATGCCCGATGGTCCGCAACTCTTGCTAGCGCACTAGTCCTCGCCACGCGAGGAACAACACCAGCAGCAGAATCACCACCCAGTTGCTAACCGCATGCGCAGCGGCGGAGCTGGCGACGGCACGTCGTCTCACCTGATCAACACGGTCATACCTAGCTGATATTTGCTCACCTAGGTTGTGAGTCCATTCGTTACGTCGGCGCTCATTTTCCGTCCACACCTGTTCACGTTCTCTATGCAATTCCGCCCAGGCGTCGGGGTTCTCATCCATATTGTCGGGCATCGCAGGAGACGGCAGACGCTCGTATTGAGGCATTTGTTGCGCCGCCTCCAGCTCGGGGCTGAGTGTCGCAATGGCGCGCAGGTACACCATCAGGAAGTACAGCCCGCTAAAAGTCAGCGCTAAGCAAGCCGCGATCGGTATCCCCGCCCACAAATGAGTCAACCCGAACACGACTTGCCTCGTCACTTTTCGGCGGACACCTTGTTGTTCAGCGCGATAGCGAAACGCGAGCTCTTCGGCATGGGCCACCCACGGAACCAGAGCGGCTACGACGATTGGCACCGCGACTCCGACCACTGCCCAGATCCACCCGCTCTGCCCCGTCTGTGCGAGACCGACGTTGCCGCTGTTGCCCAGCATCCGCCACCAACCCCAACTGAGCAGCGGGAACACGTTCACGAGCGCGAAGTAAACAGCAATCACCACGGTGAGCTGGCCAATCGCCGCCGGAATCATCCACCAGCGCATGGCCAGAACTGTTTGGCGATACTCCTGGCGCAGACGTGCGTGACGAACCACGTTGTGAAGCGACCGCAACATACTTCCGGCAATAAAAGCCACAACGACGGCCGTCAAAACGGTCGCCGGTGTTCCGTGCAGCATCGTCACTCAGCCATTTTGACAAGCGGGACCGATTCCTGCGGATCGTTCTATAGGTTGGCTACGGCTGAGCCACCATCGGTTGTTTCAAGCCCGAACCGCCCTTGTAGGAACCTGGCTGGACGTACACTCTCCAGTCATGAACAAGGTTACGAGAGTCTTGTTTGCGCTGGTGCTCGCCTCGGCCGTCTCAACCACGTCGGTGAGCTGTGTACCTCCCTACTGCCCCCTCACGGGCGGCCCGGCCGTCATCTGCTAGTCACCAGCGGCCGCTGATGGGGCGAGACCCTCGCCCCACGATGTGCCGACCGCTAATCGTATTTGGCGAATCCAGTTGTGCGACTTGAGGTCTGGGGCCTCAAGCACGAATCATAGTGGCAGGACGGCGGATTCAGAATGCCATGTCATAGCAGACCCAGAGCAAGGGGCCGGCCAGGAGCGAAGCCAGCAGAGTCACGCCACCGATGAGCCGCCACGCGATGGTCGAGCGAAAAATGACCGCGGTAATCGCCGAAGCGGTCGACAGGACAATTAACACGGCCGCGATGACGACCTCGGTGCGCGCCGATTGCACCGCGGATTCGGACGACGGCGGAAAGAACCCGGCTTCCAATTTGAACGCCAAAGCGCGGTTGCTCGAGACCGTCAGCAGCAGCAGAAGGGCGAGCATCATCGTCGCCAACCCGATAAGCGACAGGCATGCCCCAAAGATATTGCGGTTCGCCGGATCTATCGGGCCGGTGTAGTGGGGCATCTCGTCCACATTCCGAATCGTAGGGCGTAATCCGCAGCGAAAGTAACGATGCGCGATCGGCGGAAGTTGGCCAACTGGTCACCCAAAAGATACCTGGTCATGTCACCGTGCTCAGGTGCGAGCGGAACCCTCGGCCAGCCAGTCAGGCGTGGCCGGCCGGTTCCACAACTGGTGCGAGGCGGTTGTCGGCCGGCTGCCGTTCGGCCTGAAGGCGGTCGTCGCGCCGACGCTCGTGGGCTTCTGTGTGATCAACGGTTTCACCTTCGGCCTCGACCTGACCATCCTGACGGGCTTACGCAGCGGGCTCGCCCTTCCGGTGCCCATCGCCGTGACGATCGCTTACGGATGCGCTTTCACACTCAGCTACGTCCTCAATCGCGTATTGAACTTTCGGTCCCACGCCGCGGTCGGGCCTCAGGTGCTGACCTACGCCGTGGTGGTCGCCGTCAACTATCTGGCTTTCATCCTCGGGGTTACCACGGCGCTCGCGGCCATCGGCGTGCACTATCAGCTGTCGCGCCTGGCGGCGGGCGGCTGTGAAGCGGTGTACATGTACAGCGCGATGAGGTGGGTCGTCTTCCGGCGCTGAGCGGCCCCACCGATCCGGGACTTGGTGGCCGAGGTGTAGCCCACCCGTGACCTCCGCGCGACGGCGACGAAGGACCCTCGACAGGTGACGGTAATCGCGGTGATCGCCGCGCTCGCGACGGCAACCTGCCTCGGCTACTACGCGGGACGGCGCGCGGCCTCGCCGCCGCCGAGCTGGAGGAAGCGAACCAGCCGCATCGCCCTGAGCAGGCAGGCCATCGGCCTGCTCGCGATGATCGCCGTGCGCCGCATCCGGCAACGCGTGCGGGCCGAGCGCATCGTCTCCGACATCGCCGCCAGATACGGCATGAGAATAGTTGCGCCACCGCATCTTCGGCGCGGCAGCGTGGTGCGGTTGCGGTCCTGGTAGATCCCACCAAGTAGTCTGCCGAATCGACTGTCGCCAAGAAGGACGGAACGGGCATGGCTGCACTACAAGACAAAGTGGCGTTGGTGACCGGGGCGTCGTCGGGCCTCGGCGCAGAAACCGCAAAGTTGTTCTCCCGGCAGGGCGCAACGGTTTTCGGCATCGGCCGCGATGCCCGGCGCCTGGCTGACGTCTTCGCCGATATCGAAAGCGGCGGGTTTGCGTCGGTGGACATCGGGTCGGCGCAGGCCTGCCGGGACGCGGTCGAGCAGTGCGTGCGTGATTTCGGTGGCCTCGACGTCCTGGTCAACGTCGCCGGGCGACACCAGATGCGCCGCACCGAGTCGATGACCGACGACGACTGGGAACAGGACCTTGCGGTCAACCTCAACGGACCGTTCTACCTGTGCAGGGCTGCCCTGCCCCAGCTGCTGGAGCGCGGTGGAAACATCGTCAACGTCAGCTCCATCGCCGGCGTCGAGGGCCAGGCCTACTCGGCCGGCTACTGCGCCGCCAAGCATGGCCTGATCGGCCTCACCCGCGCGTTGGCCGTGGAATACACCGCGGACCGCTTGCGCGTCAACGCGGTATGTCCAGGCGGAATGCTCACGCCGCAGATCGAACAGTTCAGCGCGCCAGACGATCCCAACTACGACCTGATCATGCGCACGGCCTCACCGCGCGGCATGATGCAACCTCTCGACGTCGCCAACGTCATCGCATTCCTCGCCAGCGACGCCGCGGCGGCCATCCACGGCGCGGTCTATCGAGTCGACAACGGCAAAGGCGCCGGGTAACGGTTCGAGCACGTTTGGATCACCCCCCGACACGTCGTGCGGCACCGCGCTTGCCGTCGTTGACAATTCGAGGCATGAGGCAATCGCGGGAGCCCGACGATGGCGCGTGAGATCTCGCGGCAGCTGTTTTTGCGGGGCGCCGTCGGGGCGTTGGCCAGCGGCGCGGTCCTCGGCGCACCCCGGGTGGCCGCCGACCCGAGACCCACAGGTTGGGAGGGGCTGTCCACGGCGCTCGGCGGGAAGGTGGTGCTTCCGGACAGCCCCCAATTCGCCGGAGCCAAGCAGGTTTTCAACACCAACTACAACGGGTCGACGCCGGCGGCGGTCGTCACCCCGACATCGGCGGCCGACGTTCAGAAGGCGATGGCCTTCGCGGCAGCCCACAACCTGAAGGTCGCCCCCCGCAGCGGCGGACACTCCTATACCGGCGCGTCGACCGCGAACGGAACCATGGTGCTCGACCTGCGCCAACTGCCCGGGGACGCCAACTACGACGCCGCGACGGGACAGGTCACGGTGACGCCGGCCACGAGTCTGTACACGATGCACCGGACGCTGGCCGCTGCCGGTCGGGGCATCCCCACCGGTACCTGCCCGTCAGTCGGTGCCGCCGGGCATGCGCTCGGTGGCGGCATGGGGGCCCAATCCCGGCATGCCGGCCTGCTCTGTGACCAGCTGACGTCGGCGTCGGTGGTGCTGCCCAGCGGTCAAGCGGTCACCGCGTCCGCCGCCAGCAATCCCGACCTGTTCTGGGCGCTGCGCGGCGGCGGTGGCGGCAACTTCGGCGTGACCACCTCCCTGACCTTCGCCACGTTTCCCACCAAAGACGTCGACGTCGTCAACCTCAACTTCCCGCCGCAGTCCTTCGCGCAGGTCCTCGTCGGTTGGCAGAACTGGTTGCGCACCGCCGACCAGAACAGTTGGGCGTTGGCGGACGCCACCGTCGACGCGATGGGTGTGCATTGCCGGATCCTGGCGACCTGCCCGGCCGGGTCGGGCAACAGCGCCGCGGCCGCGATCACCCAGGCGGTGGGGCTGCAGCCGTCGGGCACGGAGAACCACACGTTCAACTACCTGGACCTGGTGAACTATCTGGCCGTCGGCAATCTCAACCCGTCACCGCTCGGCTATGTCGGTGGATCAGACGTCTTCACCACCGTCAACGCGGGCGTGGCGCAGGGGATCGCCGCGGCGGTCAATGCGTTTCCCCGCGGCGCCGGGCGCATGCTGGCCATCATGCACGCGCTGGACGGTGCCCTCGCCACGGTGGCGCCCGGAGCCACCGCTTTTCCGTGGCGGCGCCAGTCGGCGCTGGTGCAGTGGTATGTGGAAACGGGCGATCCCGCGGCCGCGACCAACTGGCTTACCACGGCACATCAAGCCGTGCAACAGTATTCGGTCGGCGGCTATGTCAACTACATCGAGGCCAACCAGTCGCCCTCGCGCTATTTCGGCCCGAACCTATCGCGGCTGAGCGCCGTGCGGCAGAAATACGATCCCGGCCGGATCATGTTTTCGGGGCTCAACTACTAGGGCCGAACGCCGTCCCGGGGCCGTCGTCCATGGGCAGTCGACACTCGGTGGTTAGACCGGCTTGGCACGGGGTACTTCCAGTGTGTCTTTGGCGAGTGAAGGGTTTAGCGAATGGCAATCGAGCACGGTCGTGCGCGGTGCCCCCGCTGCATGGCGTGGGCGCAGTACCGGTTTCTGGAACGCGATGACCACAAGCTCGAGTATCAGGTCGATTGTGATGCGTGCGGAAACCTGTACTCCGAGGTGACCATCGCGTCGACCGTCACCACGTCGGCGGCATAAGCGGCCCGCTCCGCCCACTCAACGGCGCGTCGCTGCACGTCCAGCCCGCGGCCTGACCTGCCGCGTTACGAATCTCGGGCCTGGTGTAAAGTCTGGACAGCGAGCCAAGACGCCCCCACTTTGGAGCAGCGCCTAGCGCGCGCAACGCCGTGCGAAACGCGTTGAAAGGGGCGGCGTGAACGAAGTATTGGCGCGAGCCGGCATCTTCCAGGGGATCGCTCCCGATGCGGTCGAGGCGTTGGCTCGCCACCTGGAGCACGTGTCGTTTCCGCGCCGGCGCACCGTCTTCGTCGAGGGCGAGCTGGGCGATGACCTCTACGTCATCCTGTCGGGTGCGGTGAAGATCCGCCATCAGACCACAGACGGTCGCGAAACCGTCTTCGCGGTGCTGGGTCCCGGGGACGTGTTCGGTGAGCTGGCGCTCTTCGATCCCGGTCCGCGGACCTCCACGGTGATCACCCTGACCGAGGTGGAAGCGGTCAGGATGGACCGTCGCGCGTTGCGGACATGGATTGTCGAACGCCCCGAAATTGCCGAGCAGCTGCTGCGGGTGCTGGCGCGCCGGCTTCGGCATACCAACAACACGCTGTGCGACCTGATCTTCACCGATGTCCCCGCCCGGGTGGCCAAGCAAATCCTGGACCTGGCAATGCGTTTCGGCACCAGCAGCGGGGGATCGGTGCTCGTCGAGCACCACCTCACGCAGAAGGAACTCGCCCAACTCGTTGGCTCGTCGCGCGAAACCGTCAACAAAGCCCTGTCCGACTTCGCCCAACGCGGATGGATCCGCCAGCAGGGCAAGGCCCTCATCATCGACCAACCCGCGAAACTGGCCCGCCGCGCCAGGGCTTAACGCCCCGCGTGCGCCAAGGGCACGGGCGCCGGCATCAGGACGATCGTCCACGCGTCCGGGTCGAGAAAGGCTATCGCCCCATTGCGGGCCCACCAGGGGTTGTCGAGCACGACCTGCTCGGCTCCCGCGCCGCGGCACCTGCTCGCGACCGCTTGCTGATCGTCAGCCGAGTTGAAGTAGAACACCAGCAGGTTCTCCCGCGTCGGCGCGGTTCCGTCGATACCGCCGCGATGGGCGACGAATTCGAGATTGTATTGATCGCCTGGCAGTCCGAACATGACGACCGCCCATTCGCCGTCATCCGCGGAATGCAGCTGGGGCAGCGACAACACGTCCCGGTAGAACCGGACTATCCGCTGCAGCTGGGCCGTGGGTCGGGCCACCCGGACCTGCACTGCGGGCAACGCCGACGGCCACGAACCGACACTAGGCATCTCAGGCATGCGGGCCCCTCTCTGGAATGCATAGACGAGTCAAACCCTAAGTGATCGACCAGAATTCAAGCAGGGTCCGCAAGGTCGCGACGAGGGGGAGCGGCTGGTCCAGCATCGGGTGGTGGCCGGCCAGGGCCAATTCCACGAACGGGCCACGCAGCTGAAGCAGGGAACGGATGCGTTCGGCCATCGCGGGAGGCACCAGCCCGGCCGCACACCGCAAATAGCCTACCCGGCAACGCATCGCGGCCAGCATGGTCTCCAGCGACTCCTCGTCGGCCGGTGTCGGTTCGAGAAATTCACCGCCGTAGATCGCCGGGTCGAACTTCCAGATCCAGCCCTCGTCGGTTTTGCGCACCGACTCGGCCGCTATGTGCTGTCGGATGTAGGGCAGGAGCAACTCCTGTGCGGGCACCGCCGTAAAGCGGGCCAGGATCTCATCTTTCGTCCGGTATTGGTTGTGCTTGTGCCTGCGCAGCCGCCCTTCCTCCGGGGCGCGCTCCCACAACGGGGAGTCGATCACCAGCATGCTGTTGATTTGGGGGCTGTAGTGCATCGCCGCCGTGGATACGACCCAACCGCCCATGCTGTGGCCGATGATGGTTGGTCGTCCGGCGGGTCCCGCGGCCGCGGCGGCCGCCATCACTTCGCTCGCCCACGTTCGTAAGTCGTAGCTGCCACGGGCTTCGCTGTCCCCGTGCCCGGAAAGATCCGGCGCGATCACCCGATGGGTTTGGAGAAAGAACGGCGCGATGTGATCCCACCAACCCGAGTGCGCTCCACCACCGTGGACGAGGACCACCGGCGGTTGATCGGCATCACCCCAGACGCGCAGATGTATGCGGCAACCGTCGACGTCCACGTCGACGTGGTCCGGCCTGTGATTCAGTGCTGCGGTGAACCAGGCTGGCGTGATCGGCATCTGGCGCGAACGGGCAAACAGTTTTCGACCTCCGAGGACTCAAACACCCTGTCGTGAAGCAGTTTCCGCTCGGTGCCGCCCACGGCGGTTCGCCCGGTTGGGCATTATGGAGTTCACGAATGCGCCTCGGCGAGCCGCACCGTGACGGTTACGCGTCCTCTTTCATCCTGCTTGGCGACGGCATGTCCAGCGCGGTCGGCCCCGTCGAGGCGCAAGGTCAGGGGTCCGCCGGTGTTCAGGAAGTTGCGCCACCACGTCTTCGCCTCGGGTATGCCGACGCCGATGACGATCTCGTTCCCGCTACGTCGATAGGACACCGGGATGCTGAAGGTGCGCCCGGAGCGTCTACCCGTGTAGGTCAGCATGGTGATGTTGCGGTTGAGCAGTCCGCCGAAGCGGCGGGAGTTGGCCAGCGCGGCTATCGGCGCATTGAAAAGGGGCGCGGCTCGCATCAGGAGGCGGCCAAGTTGTTCGGAACGCACGTGGAAAGTATCGCAGCAAACGTGGTGCCGGCCGCAGGGACAAGCGGGTAGCATCCCCGCGCAGATGCGCTAACAGCTGCCATGCACGAGGGAGGGGGCGCCGATGACTGCTCCTGTCGACCCTTCGGTACCGCCCAGCGGCGTGGGCTGCCTCGAGTGCGACGCGACCGGCGGTTGGTGGGTGCACCTGCGTCGTTGTGCGGCTTGCGGGCACATCGGCTGCTGCGACGACTCGTTCTCTCGCCATGCGACCAAGCACTGGCAGCAGACCGGGCATCCGATCATCCGGTCATTCGAGCCGGGCGAGGATTGGTTCTGGAACTACGAGGCCAACGACTACTACGAGGGTCCCGAGCTCGCGCCGCCCGAGTGCCGCCCCGAGGATCAGTCGGTTCCCGGGCCGCGCGGGCGGGTTCCACACAACTGGTTCGAGCTGCTGCGCCATCGAGACGGCTAACGCTTCGCGTGGCGGGCGTGCGGGGCCCGGTTTAGACTCTTAATCCCGCTACCACGCGAAAGGCGTTCTGTCATGCCAGAGGTCGATCTCGGCTCGCCGTTGGCATTCGCCGACCCCCTCGCGTGTGTGGCCGCCGATGCGCTTCGCTGTGGTATGCGGTTCGAGCACGGTGGTGGCCCGCAGATCCAATGGTGATTCAGGATCGGGAGAGCGCCGAGGCTGAGCAGCCGTCGGCATGGGCACCGCTCCGCAACCGCGTGTACCGCAGCCTGTTCATCGCGCAGCTGGCGTCCAACGTCGGGACATGGATGCAAAGCGTTGCGGCCCAATGGTTCTTGGTGGAAAAGCACAGTAGCGACGTCATCGTGGCGCTGGTGCAGACTGCGAGCCTCGGACCGACGCTGCTGCTAGGTCTTTGCGCCGGCGTACTCGCCGACCTGTTCGACCGGCGGCGGTTGCTCTTTGTCCTGCAGTCCTACGCGGTGCTGGTCGCCTTGGCGCTGGCAGTGCTGACCTACCTCGGGCGGATGACCCCGACGTCGCTGCTGGCGTTCACCGTGGCCATCGGTTGCGCCTCCGCACTGGCCGGGCCGGCCTGGCAGGCGATCCAGCCCGAGGTCGTCCCTCGCGAGCAGATACCGGCCGCTTCGACCCTGGGCAGCGTCGCGGGCAACGCCGCACGAGCGATCGGACCGGCGATCGGGGGTGTCGTGGTGGCCGTGTCCGGACCCGCGGCGGCCTTTGCCATCAACGCGGTGTCGTTCGCCGGAATCATCGTTGCCCTCGCCGCCTGGAAGCGGCCCAAGCAATTCGCCCCGTTGGAGCGGGAACATTTCGGCCACGCCATCCTCACCGGTCTGCTCTATGTCGACAACAGCCCCATCTTCCGCAGGATCCTGTTGCGCGCGGTGCTTTTCCTGTTTCCGGCGTCGGCCGTGCTCGCCCTGCTGCCGGTGGCCGCGGCACACCGGTGGCACCTGGGCGCCAGCGGCTACGGGGTGGCGCTGGCGGCGATCGGCTTGGGGGCCGTGCTTTCGGTGGCGTTTGCCGCACGGTTACGCCAGCAGGTTTCCGATAACGTCCTGCTGGCCGGGTCGGCCGCCGTGTACGCCTTGGCACCGCTGGCGGTGGCGTGGCTGCCGTTCGCCGCGGCGACTCCGCTCTTGGTGCTGTCCGGTGCGTCATGGCTGATCACCCTGACGACGTTGAACGCCGCGGCGCAGCTTTCCCTGCCGCGTTGGGTGCGCGCTCGGGGCCTTGCGGTGTATCTGCTCGTCGCGACCGGATCTCAGGCGATCGGCTCCTACGTCTGGGGTGCGCTCGCCACGCGGGCGGGGATGCACACCGCGCTGATCGGGTCGGCGGTGGTGCTCGGCGTCGTCGCCCTCAGCATCTTCATCCTCCCGCTGCTGCCCTGCACCGGGACGCTGAGCGTCGACGTTTCCACCGCCTGGCCGTCACCCACCCTGGTGTTCGAACCATGCCCGCAGGATGGGCCGGTGCTGGTGACCGTCCGCTATCAGGTTCCGCCCGCGAACCTCCACGACTTCACCGAAGCGATGCGCGCGGTCAGGCAGTCCCGCCTGCGGACCGGCGGACACAGTTGGCGCCTGTATCACAGTGTCGGACAACCGGATACGTTTCTCGAGAGGTTTACGGTGGCCTCCTGGACCGAATTCGAGCGCCAGCGCACCGAGCGCTGGCTGGAATACGACACCGAGGGTGTCACCAAGGCAATGGGTTACACCGTAGACCGCAGTCGACAGCACGAGTACTTCCTGGCGCTGCGATTACGCCGCTGAACCGCGGGGGACGGTTGGAGCGATCCCGTGAGTCTTGACGCCGCATGGGCGGCTCCGGCCGAGCACGGCTACGACGCGACGACACGAACGGCATCGCGGCAAGGGCCGGCGTCCGCAAGGACGCGAACCGAATCAGGTTGCGGCGGCCAGCAAGTCGCGCACCGCATCATCGACAGTCGCCAGCAAGTCGGGGTCGATGCCGTGACGGCCGCGCACCAGTATCGAGGCGTTGTTGGCGGGCGGCAGCCCCTCGGCCAGACTGAGCCCGTCGGGGAACTTACCGATCATCGGCAGCAGTGCCACACCGAGCCCCGATCGCACCGCCGCGTAGAGGCCGGACAAATCACCGCACTCGGCGGCGATCTCGTACTCGATATGGTGGCCTTCCAGAATCGCGAAGGCCGGCTCACGCAATGTGCACGGCTCGGCGAAAATCACCAGCGGCAGCGGCTCTCGCGGTGAGAGCGTCAGTGTGCGCGCGGAAACCCATTGCAACTGAACAACTCCCGACGCATTAGCGCGGTCCAGACCCGCCCCGTCGAGCATGATGGCCAGATCGACCAAACCGCGGTCGATCGAATCGGCCAGCGACACATTGCGGTCGAGCCGGAAGCGCACCCGCAGGTCGGGGAGTCGCTCGCGCAACACCCGGGACAGGCCGGCAAGCATCACATCGGCGCCGTGTTCGGTGGCGCCGATGGTCAGGACCTTGTGTTCGGTCGCACCCAGGTCATCGAGCGCGTTGTCGTGCGCCGCCAATATCGTGCGCGCATGGCGTAGTGCCTTCTGCCCGACCTCGGTGAAGGCGACCCCCCGTCCCGAGCGTTGCACTATCGGTTCACCGACCACCGCTTCGATGCGGCGCAGATGCTGGCTGACCGCGGACTGGCTCAGGTGCAGGGCGGCGGCGGCACGGTGGAAACCGCCGCAGTCGGCGACGGCGACGAGGCTGCGCAGCGGCGCGATATCGAGCACCTGGGGCATAGCCGCACTGTAATCCGATCAATCAAACTAATCAATAATCGGCAACCAAGTCGCGAATAAGCACGCCTGCCGGGGGAGCGATAAGGTCTCGCGATCAATCGTGATCGCCAATAATCGTTGGACTGCGTCGGTCGTTCAAGCCAACATGGGTGGCATGCCTCTGCCCCGCATGCCAGTCACCACCGCCACGGCGGTGACCTTCTTCTACGCCCTCGGATACCCGATCGGCACCCTGGCCGTAACCGCCATGACGCCGATGGCCGCGCTGGTGCTGCGATTTAGTTTGGCCGCAACGATCCTGGCGATCTGGTCGATCGTGGTCAGGGCCGGCTGGCCGCGCGGAGCGCAGTTCGGCCACGTCCTGGTCACGGGTCTGCTGATCCAGGGCGTGCAGTTCTGCTGTTTGTACGAGGCCGTTCAGCTCGGGGCGCCGGCGGTGCTTTGTGCGGTGGTGATTGCGATGAATCCGGTGGCCACCGCGATCCTGGCGACGACGTTCCTGCGGGAGCCGCTCGGCGTCCTGCGAGTGGTTGCGCTGGCGCTCGGCGTCGTCGCGGTGCTGGCCGCCTGTTCCCGAAGGCTGATGAGCACCCACGGCGTCGATCCGGTCATCGTGTTGCTTGTCGTTGGACTGCTTGGACTTTCGGCGGGCGGCGTGTATCAGCAGCGGTTCTGCACCGGCGTCGACTTCCGGGTGATGAGTGCCATGCAGAATGCCGTCGGGTTGATACCCGCCGCGGCGTTCGCGATCGTCACGCCGTTCACGGTCCACGACGGCGTCAAGGCGGTGATCGCGGTCAGCGGCATGGTCCTGCTGAACGCCACGCTCGCGGTGAGCCTCTACGTGCGGGCCATCAATACCCACGGTGCAACGGCGGTGGCGATGCTGTTCGCCGTCATTCCCGCCGTGGCCGGAGTGTTGTCGTGGATGATCCTGGATCAACGTCCCGATGCGGGGATCGCGGTCGGCCTGGTGCTGGGAGGGCTCGCGTGCTGGATCAACACCCGGGCCTCCGGCCGGCGCCGACCAGCGAGGGTGGACGCGCCCGCCGCTAGGCTGCCGCAGGGCGAGTTGCAGGACGCGCCGCGCTGAGGCCGCGAGCGCGCGCCTTGGGCGCAGCGGCATTGCCGATAGCTCGTCGACCGTCCGTTCATCCGACGTTGCCCGTCTGTGACAATGCACCCTGCGGGTTATGCAACGGAGGCATGGGTGAACTTTGGCAGGGGGCGTCGTCCAGGATCACGGTGGGTCGCGGCGGTGGTGGCAGCCTTTGCATCGGCAGCCGCGTTCACGTGCCCTGCCGTTGCCCGCGCGGACGCGCAACTGTGCGACCCGGCGAGCGTCGACACCAATCAAATGTGCCACTTCGACGCCTCGGCTCCACTGTCGGACATCAGCATGGTGTTTCCGGCCAACTATCCCGACGAGCAGACGATGATCGGCTATCTGACCAAGGTCAACGACGACTTCGGCAGCGCGCGCGGACCGGTGAACGCGCTGAAATCGCCGACAGCGCTGAAGGTTACCGGTACCCGGTACAGTTCGGGTCCCCCGGCCTCCGGCACCCAGTCGGTTGTCACCGAGATCTATCAGAATCTCGGCGCCGCCCACCCGTTGGTGTGGTACAGATCCTTCAACTTCAACCTGGCCAACCAACAACCGATCACCTTCGATGCGTTGTTCCGGCCGGGAAGTCAACCGCTGCAAACAATCTTGCCGATCGTGCAGAAGACCCTGGCCGACCGGTATCGGGCGAAGGTGTCGATTCCGCCGGCCACCGGGCTCCAGCCGACCAACTACCAGAGTTTCGCGATCACCAATGACGCGATCGTGTTCTTCTTCGATCAGAACGCGCTGCAGCCGGCGATGGAAGCGACGCAAGTGTCGGTGCCGCGCAATGCGATCGCGTCGATGATCAGTCCCGAGATCGCGTAGCCGGATAACCCACCCGCGGGAGGCGTCATGACAGCCGGCGACCAGCAGGCCGACGAGCAAGCCATTCGGGCGCTCATCGATCGACAGGTAATTGCCTGGGCCGCAGGCGATCCCGTGGGTTACGCGAGCGTGTTCACCACCGACGCCGACTACATCACCTTTCTGGGCGGCCGTCACGTCGGACGCGATGCCATCGCGGCATCGTATGTTCCGCTCTTCAGGAAGCTGCTCAACCGAACACAGCTGCGAGTAGACATCGTCGGGGTCCGATTTCTCACACCCGACGTTGCGCTGATCCACGCGAACGCGTCGGTGGTCAGAGCGGGACGACGGCGCAGTCGCCGCAACGCCCGCGTGAACACCAGCGTGGCCGTGCGGGCGGACGGTCGCTGGCAACTCGTCGCCTCGCAGAACACCGCACACCGGTGGATCGCCGAAAAGCTCATGGCTAAATTCTTTTCCTGAAGCATCGCCGCCCGACTAGCGTTGTGTGGTCATGAGGGTGCGAATGGCCACGGCGCAGGACGCAAATGCGGTCGCGCAGATCTATCTGCCCTACGTGCGCGACACGGCGATCTCCTTCGAGGCGACGCCCCCAGGCGCCGACGAGATGCGCTCCCGGATGACGAGGACGCTCGCGCGGCTGCCCTGGCTGGTCGTGGCCGACGGTGATCGAGTCAAGGGGTTCGCCTACGCGAGTCCGCACCGCGCGCGTGAGGCATACCGCTGGTCGGTCGACGTCTCGTTGTACCTGGATGCATCGATTCACCGCCGAGGCCACGGCCGCCGGCTTTACGTAGCGCTATTCAATGTGCTTGTCGCACAAGGCTATGTCAACGCGTATGCGGGCATTGCGTTACCCAACTCCGCCAGCGTCGGCTTGCACGAAGCGCTGGGTTTCACGCCGGTTGGCACCTTCCGCGGCGTCGGTTTCAAACACGAAACGTGGTGGGACGTCGGCTGGTGGCATCGCCGGCTGGTCGAACCGCCCCCCGCGCCGCCGGAGCCGATGGCCTGGTTCCAACTGCCCGATCACGCCCTCGACACCGCCCTCGCCGCACCCACGGACAGCGGTTTCACCGGAGGATGCGCTCGATGACCCCGCTGCTGTGGGACCAGCACACGTGTCCACCGCTCAAGGCGGTCGCCGACCACCACGGCCTCGAGTCGACTCTAGGGCAACAGCTTCAAGGCAGATCAACCTTGCTGGCCAGCCAGCGGCCGTCCACCTTCTCCATGGTCACCTTGACGCGGCTGCGATCCAGCTGAGGGGCCGGGGCGGCCCCATTGCTCACCGACTGGTCGACGAACAGCACCACGTCCACCTTGTCTTCGGTGGCGGACTGGACCGCGGCCTCGATCACACTCCCATGCGCCGCCGCCTTGTTGTCGATGAGCGTCTGGCGCAGCTGGGCGCTGGATTTGGTGTACATGTCCTTGAATTCACCGGTCGACCCGTCGAGGACGTCGGTGAAGTTCTTGTCGATTGCATTGGTGTCCACACTGGTGAGCGTGAGAACGTACTTCTTGGCCGCAGCCAGTGCCTGGGCGGCCGCGACCTCCCGCTGGTGGTGCTGAAACAACAGCCAGCCCTCGTAACCCGAACCCGCGATCAAGACGGCCAGCACGGCCGCGGCGGTCCAGCGAACGGCGTTGAACCGGCGAGGCTTTCGGGCATCCGGGCGCGCCTCGTCCGCGAGCCCCTGGTTGTCGCCCGCCGTGTCGGGCTCGGCGGTCTCCTCGGCGTCGTCGCTCGTGTCGGGTGATACGTCGGCCGGCGTCACATCGCCGCCGGACTCGTCGGCATCGGCGCCCGTGGGCGCCGGTGGATGCGTCGCGTCATTGCCGATATCCGCCACGGCGAGGCGAAAGCGGCTTACCAACCACGTTCCCGGGTTGCCGACTGGTCGTAGTGCTGGGCGGTGATTCATCAGTTGCATGCGCCGGAGTCGCGAAGCGCGTTCGCCCAGCCGGTGGCCGAGACGATGTTCGCGTGGGTGACTCCTGACGGATCCTTTCTCTTGATGCTGTCGCTGATGCGCGACAGTTGAAATGCCAAGTGCGTCATCGATTCACCGCCGTAAACCGGCGAGTACGGTCCGAAGTTGTCGGGCTGGTTGGTAATGATCAGTGGCTTGACTCGAGGCGCCAGGAACGCCGTCGACTGGTCGATGTTGGCGACCACGGCGCGGGCGTATCCCTGCACGCGGCCGACCGAGTAATCGTCATGCCGGTCGCCGAGGTAGCGGTTGAAGTCGTTGATCTGGTCCATCAGCGGTTCGAACTGCGCCTTGAACCACTGGCACGAGTCCGACATTCCGCCGATCATCTCCGGTGTCACCCGTGCGGTGAACGTGTTGTACGGCCAGATGTCGAAGTTCGGCGACCATTCACTGGGCGCGGGCGTGAAAACCGGCAATGGCGGCGGGGGCTGGCCGGCATCGGCGGCGGCATATCCGGACAGCGAGATGGCAACGGCCAGTGCTGGACCGGCGCACGATAGGCCGCCACCTGCTCGTCGCAACCTCGTCAGATTCATCCGCTCTTCCCCAGGAATACGATATCCCGCGGTCACCGAATACCGAACCACTATCTCATTGCCAAACGATCATTAACATCAGCGCCATGGTAGGGGATCTTCTCGCGAAGCCCGCGATGCGTCAAGGGGCCATTACCAGGCGAAGCAGCGAGATGACCACGGGTCACCGTGGGAGAACGCGTCCCGACGTGGCGGCGAAGGCGACGCAGTCGACGGAGTCGGATCTTTCGCAGAAGCCGAGCAGCGGTTAACATAGCCGCCCGTGGGGGCACAGCGACCGTTCACCGATGACCGAGCGTCCGAGGGCGTGGCCACTATCCAGGAGTGGTCCGCGGGGTACGTTGTGCGGCACCCCCTGGCCTCACTCAACACCCTCGGCGAGCAGTACATCCTCGCGCTGCGCACCATCGAGTACTGCATGGTCGACCTGTTCACCGGGCGCTTCCAATGGGCCGAGTTCATCCGCCAGGGCGCGTTCATGGCCGCCACGGCGGTGCTGCCGACGGTGCTGGTGGCGCTGCCGATCGGGGTGACCCTGTCCATCCAGTTCGCCCTGCTGGCCAACCAGGTCGGGGCGACGTCACTCGCCGGAGCGGCCAGTGGGCTCGCGGTGATTCGCCAGGCCGCCTCGCTGGTGGCCGCGGTCCTCATGGCGTCCGCCGTCGGGTCCGCGATCACCGCCGATCTCGGTTCCCGCACCATGCGCGAGGAGACCGACGCCATGGAGGTGATGGGTGTTTCGGTTATTCGCCGCCTGGTGGTGCCGCGCTTCGCCGCGGCCGTCATGGTCGGCGTTGCCCTGACCGGAATCACTTGCTTCGTCGGGTTTTTGGCCAGCTACCTGTTCAACGTCTACTTCCAGCGCGGCGCGCCCGGGAGCTTCGTGGCGACCTTCTCGTCGTTCGCCACCACCGAGGACATGGTCGTAGCGTTGCTCAAAGCCGTCATCTACGGCGCCATCGTGGCGGTAATCGCCTGTCAGAAAGGGCTTTTCACCAAGGGCGGTCCGGCGGGCGTCGCGAATTCGGTCAACGCCGCCGTGGTGGAATCGATTCTGGTGCTGATGATCGTCAACGTCGGGATCAGCGAGCTGTACAACGCGTTGTATCCCAGGACCGGGTTGTGACATGACGGCGTCCGCCTATGTCCCCACCTTGGCCCGCCCCTTTGTCGGCGCCTATCGGGCCGCGGCCGCCCCGACAATGCGGCTGGGGCACATGCTGGTGTTCTTCGTGCGGGCCGTGCTCGCCGTGCCGTCCGTGCTGCGGCAGTACCGCACGGAATTCCTGCAACTGCTGTCCAACATCGCCTGGGGCAACGGCTCGATCGTGGTCGGCGGCGGCACGGCTGGCGTCGCGGTGGTGCTCGGCTTCACCGCTGGCGCTCTGGTCGCCGTGGAGGGATACAACTTCCTCAATCTGCTCGGCTTGGGCCCCGCGACCGGCATCATCTCATCGCTGGTCAACACCCGCGAGCTGGCGCCGATCATGGCTTCGCTGGCCTTCGCGATGCAGGCCGGCTGCCGCTTCACCGCGCAGCTGGGTGCCATGCGCATCGCCGAAGAGATCGATGCCCTGGAATCGTTGGCCATCCGCCCCATCCCGTTCCTGGTCACGACGCGGCTGATGGCCTCTGTCATCGCGGTCATCCCGCTTTACATCGCGTGCCTGGCGGTGACGTACCTGACGTGTCAGGTGGTCGCCGAGGTGATCAGCGGTGGCTCCATCGGTCCGTACCTGCACTACTTCACGATGATGCTGAATGCCAAGGACATTGCCTATTCCGTGCTCAAATGCGTTGTCTTCGTGTGGCTGTCCTCCACCGTGCAGTGCTACTACGGCTTCTACGCCGCGGGCGGGCCCGAGGGCGTGGGAGTGGCCGCCGGGCACGCCATGCGGGCCAGCATCACCGTCGTGATCATGGTCAACATGTTGCTCACCATGGCGCTGTGGAGCATCGACGCCGGCGCGAGATTCGGTGGCTGAATGCCGAATTCGCTAGATTTCGACGGCCGGGGACCCTCCGATCACCAGCTGCTGGCCATGGGCGCCACGGTGCTGCTGATCGCGGGACTCATCACGGGCGCCCTCTTGTTGAAATCCACCGGAAAACTCAATGACTACGTCCGCGTGGTCGCCGAGCTGACGAACGTGGGCGACGGCCTGCCCGCCCGCTCGGACGTGAAGTATCACGGGCTGCTCGTCGGCGCCGTCGACAACGTCGTCCCGGCGGCATACGGCAAACCCAACTATGTGCAGATCAACCTCAAACCCGAATACGCCAAGGACATTCCGGGCGCGGTGACCGCGCGCGTGGTGCCCAGCAATGTGTTCGCGGTGTCGTCGGTGCAACTCGTCGACGGCGGACCAGGTTCGAGCATCCGCAGCGGGGCGCGAATCCCCGAAGACCAGCAGCTTTCGACGGTGATCTTCCAGACGACGATCAGCAAGCTGCGTGACATCCTCGCCGCAACCGGCCGGGGCCGCGAGGACCACAGCGTGGGACTTCTGGCCGCCGTGGCGGCCGCCACCAACAACCGCCGGAGTGCGCTACTCACCGCCGGCGCGCAATTGACTCGCGTGCTCGACGAGCTCAACTCCATCGTCGCCACCGATCCCGGGCCGACCACGGTCTCCGCGCTGTTGGATGCCACCCGGGGTCTGCAGTCCACGGCACCCGAGCTTGTCGATGTGCTGCATGATGCGGTCAAACCGATGCAGACGCTGGCCGAAAAGCGGGAGCAATTTCGCTCGCTGGTCACCGGTTCACATCACACCATCGGGGTCAACCGCCAAGCGTTCGACAACCACACCGATCAGCTGATCGAGATGACACAGAACCTCACACCGGTCCTGGGCGTATTCGCCTTGCACAGCGACAAGTTCGTGCCCATCTTCACTCGATTGAACCGGTTGTCCGACAAGTTCTTCGAAGAGGTATGGGATCCCGAACTCGACACCGGAAACATGCGGGTCAATCTGGCGCTGACACCGAGCTACACCTACACCCGCGCCGACTGCCCGCGGTACGGCCAGTTGCTGGGGCCCAGCTGTTATACCGCCCCGACCATCGCGGTCCGGCCCGACCTGCCCGAGGTTCTGCTACCGCAGAACTATCACCCGCCAGCGGATCTGGCGCCGCCCCCGGGCACCCAGGTTGGGCCCGACGGCAACCTCGTTCCGGTCGGACCGCCCCTGTACAACCCGAACCCCAGCCTGCAAGACCCCAACCCGCCCTTACCGTGGTGGCCGTGGCCCATCGGTCCGGCGCCCCGGGTCCCGGGAACCGCCGATCCCGATGACGCGCCGCCGCCTCCGCCGGGGCCGAACCCCGGCCCACCCGGCGCGGTCGCGCCGTCGGGATTCGGCGGCAACGTCGGACCCGTTGGCAGCCAACACGAACGCGACCAGCTGGGCTTGATCACCGGGCAGGGACACTCGGCGTCGGTGGCGACCCAACTGCTGCTCGGCCCGGTGGCGCGCGGTACGTCCGTCTCGTTGAAACCCGCGCAACCACAACCGGTAGGCGGACCGAAGTGAAGGTACGGGGGCCGTTGATCGGGCTGTCGATCTTCATGGCGATCGCCATCGCCGTGACGTGGATGGTGTACGCCACCCTCCGGCGTGACGTGGCCGGTCCGACCACGCCGTACGCGGCGATGTTCACCGACGTCTACGGATTGCGCATCGGTGACGACGTCCGAATGGCCGGCGTGCGTGTCGGGCGCGTCGAAAACATCGAGCTCACCGGCAAACTGGCGAAGGTCTCGTTCATCGTCGAAAACGATCAGCATCTCTACGGGAACACCGTGGCATCGGTGACCTACCAGAACATCATCGGCCAGCGGTACCTGGGCCTGTCGCTGGGCGAGATCGGCAACAGGGCAAGACTTTCCGCAGGAAGCGTGATACCGGTGCAGCAGACGGACCCCTCGTTTGACGTCGGCAAGCTGCTCAACGGTTTCGAGCCGCTGTTCACCCTGCTCAACGCCAAGGACGCCGACGACCTCACCAAGGGCGTCCTGCAGTCGCTGCAAGGCGATCAGGCATCGATCCCGCTACTGGTGCAGCAGACCTCGACGATCACCCGAACGCTGTCCGCCCGCGATCAATCCCTGGGCGATCTGATCAGCAACCTCACGAAGGTCACCGACACCGTCGCCCGCGAGAACGACGACCTCGACCGTGCACTCGACCAAACCCGCGATGCGGTGGCCAATTTTGACAACCGCCGCGCGGGGCTACAGGACTCGGTGGGTTCGATCGCTCGGGTGACCCGTCGGCTCTCGGCGATCGCCGACGACGTGGACCCGTCGTTGAACGAACTGATCACCCGAGAGCCCGGGTTCAGCAAGCACATGGTCGGCATCGAACCCCAGCTGGCCTTCACCGGAGACAACCTGCCGCTGCTGCTCAAGGGTTTCGCGCGCGCCGTCAGCGAGGGCTCCTACGGCAACGCCTACGCGTGCGACCTGAACGCGACCGGCTTCTTCCCGGGGCTCAACGACATCACGACATTCATCGTCAACGCGGCCACCCCCGGCAACGCCTACCCGATCACCACAAAGAACATGGGGTGGCATACCCCGCGATGCAGGAACATGGCCAATGGCTGACTCGCTCAGGGCCCGGTGGTCGCGGCGTCGTCCGCTCGAGTCATACAACAGGACCTGGCTGGGGCTGGCGGGATTGGCGCTGGTCGCCGTCCTCGTCGCGGTGTCGCTGGGAATCAAGCTGCTCGGCATCGGCTACACCCACTACACCGCCGAATTCCTGCAGGCCGCCACGCTTCGACCCGGCAACCCGATCACCGTCGCCGGCATCGAGGTCGGACACGTCACCAGCATGAAGCTCGACGGCGATCACGTCGAAGCCGGACTGAGCGTGCGCGACAACATCACCCTCGGCAAGAACACCCGCGCGGTGATCAAGGTGATGACCATCCTGGGTTCGCGCTACCTCGAGCTGGTTCCCGACGGCCCGGGCTCGCTGCCGGCCAGGACGATCAGCCTGAGCCACACCGAGGTGCCCTACGACCTGCAGTCACTACTCGAGGACGCCACCACCACGTTCGAGCAGGTCGATTCCGACCAGTTCGCGCAGTCGCTCGCGGTGCTGGGCAAGCAGCTTGGCGGCGTACCGCCACTGATACCGCAGGCCGTCGCGAATCTGCAGACCCTGTCGACCATCACCGCGGACCGTCGGGGCCAACTCGGCACGCTACTGAAAAGCACTCAGCGAGTAGTCAATACCCTGCGGCGCCAGCAGACCAACATCGGCCATCTGATGGATCAGGGCCAGGATCTGCTTGGGCACCTGGTGGCCCGGGAGGCCACCTTTCACGCCATGTTCGCCGGACTGACGGACCTCGTCGACCAGCTCGACAAGATCGTCGTCAACAACCGGCCGCTGCTCGACGAGCTGTTCGCAAACCTGCACCAGCTGACGAACATGGTCGGCCAGCACGACGACTTGCTGCGAAACCTGTTGCAAGTCGCCCCCGTGGCCCTGCGCGGTCTGACCAACGCGACCGGCTATGGGCCGGTCGTCGAGTTCAACCTTCCCAATGGTCTCGCCATCGATTCATGGATGTGTGCCATCAGCGGTCGCGCCAAAGAGTTCAAGATGATCCAGTACCTCAAGGACTGCAAATGACCACCGGCAGGCGCAAACTCATCGCCGTAAGTGTCGCGGTCGCGGCGCTGGCCGCCATCGCCGTAGGGCTGGTCGGCCACTACGTGAAGTCGCGCCTGGACACCATGACGGTGATCGCGCAATTCGACAGCGCCGCTGGGCTTTACGAGGGGAACGTGGTGGCGGTGCTGGGCATGCCGGTGGGTAAGGTCAGCAAGGTCACGTCCAAGGGCAGCTACGTCGAGGCCGAGTTGACGGTGGACAAGAAGGTCAAGATCCCGGCGGCCGCCCGCGCCGTCACCATCACGACCTCCATCCTCACCGACCGGCAGGTGGAACTCACTCCGCCCTACCGAGGCGGCCCGGTGCTGAAGAACCACGACACGATCGGACTCACCCGAACCAAGACGCCGGTGGCTTTCGACCGCGTGCTGGACATGCTCGACAAGGTGTCCAAATCGCTGAAGGGCGACGGAAGGGGTGGGGGCCCCGTCGCCGACCTGAGTGATTCCGCGGTCGCCATCACCGACGGCAACGGCAAGAAGATCCTGTCCGCTCTCGACCAACTCTCCAACGCCCTGCGGCTCAGCTCCGAGCGGGGCGGGACCACCCGCGAGCAGTTGACCACGATTATCACCGACCTCAGCTCGATCACCGAGGCCGCCGCCCGCAACGACACCAAAGTGCGTCAATTCGGCTCGACCACACGCCAACTCAGCCAGATGCTCGCCGACGAGAAGTTCGGCACCGGCGCCACCGGACGGACCATCAACCGCATCCTCGAGGAAGTCACCACGCTGATCGAGCAGAACCGGGACAACCTCAAGCAGGCGGTCCGCAACGGCGACACCGTCGCCAAGACGATCGTCGAGGACCAGCGCGGAGTGTCCGAGATGCTCGACGTGCTCCCGATGACACTGGAAAACCTCTACAACACCGTCGATCGGAACAACGGCGCGATCCGCGTGCACGGGCTGCTGGACAAGGCCCTCACCGACAGCCAGTCCGCCAAGGAGCTCTGCAATCTCATGCACTTGCGTCAACTCGGTTGCAGCACAGGCACACTGCAAGACTACGGACCCGATTTCGGCCTGACCTACATTCTCGACGGCCTCTCGGCGATGGGGCAGTAGCGATGAACGTCGTCAAGCACAAATTGGTAGTGGCGCTCAGCGCAGCCATGGTCAGTTCCGGGTGCGCCACCAACGGGCTATCCAGCCTGCCGCTGCCCGCGCCGGGGATCGGCAATGGCGGATACCTGCTCAACGCGGTCTTCTCCAACGCGCTGAACCTTCCAGCCCATGCGAAAGTCAAACTCGCCGGCGCCGACGTCGGGCAACTCGAATCGATGGTCGCGCGCAACTACACCGCGGTCACCACCCTGCGCATCATGGACGGCGTGCGGGTGCCGGCCGGCAGCACCGCAGAACTGCGGTCGGCGACACCGCTCGGCGACGTGTTCGTCGCGATCAAGCCACCGACCCCGATGGATCCCCGCGCGCCGCTGCTGAAAAGCGGCGACACCATCGGGCTGCCTGCGACCCGTGCCGCCGCCACCGTGGAAAGCGTGCTGAGCTCGGCCGCGCTGCTGGTCAACGGCGGCGCGGTCCGCAACTTCACCAACATCGTCAACGGCGCGGGCAAGGCGACCGGTGATCAGGGACGCGCGTTCGGCGACTTGATCAACCGGACCAATCTGCTGTTGAGCAAGCTCAATTCGCGCTCCGAGCAGATCGATGCGGCGGTGACCGAAACGGCCGAACTCGCCGACCGGCTGGATCAGAAGAACCAGGCGCTCTCCGAAATTCTGCAAGCCGTCGGCCCGGCAACCAACGTGTTGTCCAGCAACGCCGACGAAATCGCCGACGTGGTAGACGAACTCGGCGCCACGACCCATCAGCTGTCCAAATTCCCGTCGATCGCGGGCACCGACAAGACGGGCCGCAGCGTAATAAAGGACGCCAACACGATCGCCGCCGCATGGAACGACGTCGTGTTGAGCCCCGATACCAGCCTCGCCGGCCTCAACAGGCTGATCCCGCCGTTCGTGAAAGCCACGCCCAGCGACGCGATTTCGGTGCGCGGCAGCTTCGACCGGCTGGTGATGGGCTCGCGGCCGGGCACCGGGGCGGAGACGGGGGGATTCAAGGGTGATCCCGTGTTCCACGGACCGATGCGCCGCGACTGGAACTACATGATCGGGTCCATCAAATACGTCCTGTGGCGCCTACAGGAACGGGTCGTCGGCCGCGGCCCGCAGACACCGATGGGCCAAAGCCCTTGGACGCCGGTCGGTCCGCCGCTTCCACCGGCACCCGCCGGTCAAGCGCCGCCGGATCCCATGATTCCGGAACCACCGCGGTGATCGACACCCTCGGCCGGTTCATCGTCGCCGCGGTCAAAGCGGGACACCGGCGGCGCGCGTGGCTGTCCGGCCTTGCCCTGGCTCTGACCCTCGTCGTCGGCGTGACCTACCTGGCGATCGGGGCGCTGCGGATCAACCCCTTCGAGTCGACCTACCGAGTCACCATCCGGCTGCCCGAATCCGGTGGGCTGCTGGCCAATCAAGACGTAGCGGTCCGGGGGATCCGGGTCGGGCGCATCCAATCGCTGCGGCCCGTACCCACCGGCGTCGAGGTGATCGCGAATATCAATGCGAATACCAGGATCCCCGCCGCCAGCCCGGTCCGGGTTTCCGGATTGTCCCCTGCGGGCGAGCAGTACATCGATTTCGAGCCCGCATCCAACGCCGGCCCGTTCCTGTCGAACGGCAGCGTGATCGGCCCACAGCACACGACCACGCCGATTCCGCTGTCGCAAGTGCTCGCCGACGCCGACGGCCTGCTGGCCCAAACCGACCCGAAGAAGCTCGAAATCGTCAAGCGCGAACTGAGTTTGAGCAAGGATGGGCCGCAGAAGCTCACCGACATCATCGACGGTGCCACCTTCCTGCTGTCGACGATGGACCCGGTGCTGCCGCAGACCGTGACCATGCTCAAGACCAGCCGGGTGGTCCTGACGACACTGTCGGACAAGAACGCCGGGTTGGGTGCGACGTCCCGCAATATCGGGGACCTCATGACCGGCGTGAACAAGATGGACGGCGGCTACCGCAGATTCGTCGATCGAACCCCGCACGCCCTGTCCTCGGTGGACAACCTGTTCGACGACAACTCCGACACCATGGTCGGGTTACTGGCCAATCTGGTCACCACCGCGCGGATCGTCTATCTCCGCGTGCCGGCGCTGAACGCGGTCTTCCCCGACTATCGCGGCTCGACACTCGAGGCCCTGATGACGACCATGCACGAGCATGGGCTGTGGGCGACCGCCGACATCTACCCGCGTTACACCTGCGATTACGGCACCCCGCGGCGGCCGTCGTCATCGGCGGACTACCCCGAGCCCTTCCTGTACACCTACTGCCGAGACGACGACCCCCAGGTATTGATCCGGGGGGCCAAGAATGCGCCCCGACCGGGCGGCGACGACACCGCGGGGCCGCCCCCCGGCGCCGACCTCGGCCAGACCGCCGATCCAACACCCAAGGGACGCTTCACCATTCCCACGCCCTACGGCGGACCGACCCTGCCGATCGAACCGCCCCACTAAGCCCACGAGCCCTTCACCACCGCAAGGAGACACCGCCGTGACACTAACCGCCGACCACGACTGCAGTACGAGCGAAGACACCGAGACCCCGCCTGACGACCAGCCGGAAGCCTCCGCGAACGCCGACGGGCAGGACGCGAAAGGCCGCACCTGGCGATGGAAACATCGGGGCCGCATCGCGGTTGTCGCCGCCGTCTACGCCGGGGCGTTCGTCCTCGCCGGTGGGTTGGGCTGGAAGCTGTGGGACGAGCACGCGGTGGACCAGGCCGGGCAGGCGGCCCAGCGGACCGCGATCGACTACGCCCAGGTGCTCACCAGTATCGACTCCGGCCAGGTCGACCAGAACTTCTCGGCCGTACTCAACGGGGCCACAGGCGATTTCAAGGAGACGTACACCAAAGCCAGCGCCCAGCTTCGGCAACTGCTCATCGACAACAAGGCCGCAGCCCATGGCACCGTCGTGGATTCGGCGATTCAATCGGAGAGCAAAACCAAGGTGGTGGTGTTGTTGATGGTCGACCAAACCGTCAGCAACGCCGTGCGGCCCGACGGTCGGGTTGACCGAAGTCGGATGAAGATGACGATGGAAAACGTCGGCGGCCGCTGGCTGGCCAGCAAAGTCGAACTACCCTAGGGCGTTTCGGTCATGCGGTTGATTCGAGTCTCGGCCGGTGCGGCGCTGGTGGCCGCCGCGGTGTTGAGCGCACCGGCGGCATCGGCCTCGGCGCAGTCGTTTTGCGGCGAGCTCGGCGGCGATTGGGACGGGCAGTACTGCCACACGTCGGTGTTGTCCGAGCGAAAGGCGGTCCGCGACATCAAGATGGCGTTGCCCGGCGACCTGGTCGAGAACCCCACCAGTGGTCCACCCATCCGTGAATACCTGCGGAATTTGATGAACAACTGGCGCACCAAGGGCGCATCAATGGTCCAAGACAGCTGGGGCGAGGAGAACTATCAGGTGTTCACCCATGGGCGCGCGCTCAGCGTGGCCTTCCACGAGGACTACCACGCCGACGGCCCGGCATTCAACAACGCCTATCGCACGTTCACCTTCGACATGGCCGGCGGTAGGCGGTTGCAGCTGGCCGACATCACCAAGCCGGGCCTCGACCCGCTGACCGCAATTCCACCGTTGGCCGAGCCGTCCATCCAGGACGCGCTCGACCATGCCGCACGGCAACACAATCCGGGAACGTATCCGTTCACCCTCGATCGGTGGACACCGGACAAGGTCTTCTCGGGCGGCTACAAAGCCTGGGCGCTCACGCCCGACGAGCTGGTGCTGTACATGCCGGACTACCCGGTGGGACACGACTCGCCTATCCAGTACGGCCAATCGGAGCAATGGTCCATGGACGGAGGGGCCGTCGAGCCACACATTCCGCTCAGCGCACTGAGCTCGGTCCTGCGCCCGGAATTCGGCGGGGCGTAGCGGGGATAGACGTCTGATGACCTCGGGTAGGACGCCGCGCCCAGCGGCGCGCGGGAGGCTTGCCGGCTCCGCGATACCGCTTGTCGACCGATCGCCCCGACGGCCGCTGCTGCGGCTACGGTGATCTGTATGCCATCGGCTAGCCGCTCCTCCGCAGATCAAGTAAAGCGGCGCCCGAAGGACCGCAAGATCCAAATCGCCCGCGCCGCCACCGATGCATTCAGCGAGTTGGGCTATCACGCGGTCAGCATGGAAAACATCGCGGCGCGGGTCGGGATCTCCGCGGCCGCGCTGTACCGCCACTCGCAGGGCAAGTACGACCTGTTCCGCGAAGTCTTCTTGGCGCTGGGACAGCAACTGGTCGACGCCACTGCGTTCGCTGATGACCTGCCCGCCGATGGCGATCCCGAAGAGCAGCTCAGCGCGCTGGTCAGTGCGCTGATCGACTCCACGATCGTCAACCGCACCGCCGGCGGACTGTATCGCTGGGAGGGCCGCTACTTACGTGGCGACGATCAACACGCCCTGGCCGAACAGATCAAACTGATCAACCGGCGCCTGCAGCGTCCACTGATGAGGCTTCGCCCGAAACTCACGTCGCGGCAACGCTGGATCCTGTCGGCGGCCACCCTGAGCGTGATCGGCAGCATCACCGACCATCGGTCGCGGCTGGGCAATTCCGAGATCCGCGCGGCGCTGGCGGACATCTCGGCCGCGGTGTTGCGGGCCGACTTGCCAACCCAGCGCGGTCGCGGATCCGAGCAGCCGCGCACGGCGACGCTGACCAGCGCAGCCGGAACCTATGAACTTCTGTTGCACGAATCGATGCGTCTGTTCAACGAACGCGGCTATCGCGAGACCGGGATGGAAGACATCGCGGCGGCGGTGGGCATCCCGGTTGCCAGCATCTATCAGTACTTTCCGGGCAAGGCCAACATTCTGGCCGTCTATTACCGGCGTGCTGCCGACCAACTCTCCGGCGACCTGTCCAGCATCTTGGCCACCAGCGCCGACCCGGAACAGGCGCTCGCACAACTCATCGAGGCCTACGTCAGCCGCTCGTTCGCCAACCCCGAATTAGCCTGCGTCTACTACACCGAGCGGCACAACCTGCCCGACACCGACGCGGTACTGCTGTACAACATTCAGCGTTCCACCGTCGAATCCTGGGCCAGCCTCGCCGTCGCGGCCAGGCCGGAGCTCACGCTCGGCCGCGCGCGATACGCCGTCCACGCCGCGTTCGCCCTCGCGGTGGACACCGGCCGACTCGTCTACCCCGACGCCAGCGCGGCCGCCGGACTCACGGTGCGCCGCCTGATGGAGGTCACGCTGCTGGGACGACCGGTCGCAGCGCCTCGGAGCGCGCCACGCGGTGGCCGGCAGCGCCGCTGACATGCCGTTGCGGAAGCCCCGGCAAAGAATCTTCCCGCACTTGCTTCTTGGAAACAAACCGCTGCGATGCATCGAGCGCGAGCCGAACGCCCCTTTGCGCCACCATATCTGAGCGTTCGGCTGCTGCGTGACTGCGCCGCCGAATCGAGCGCAGCACTACCGAATCGCACGAATGGGCATTAACATGTATGGGTCTAGTCCGCACGCCGGGACGCGGTGGGTCCTTAGCACTTCGGTGTAGGTCGGCTTCGAACCCGGCAGCACCCGCGCGAAAGGCATGCCCATGCTCAGCAGGATCCGCTCAGTCCTGGAGTACCAACTGACCATCGCCGAGCTGCTGGGCCTGGGGATCCTGCTGGGGACGCCGTACCTGATCGTCGGCGTGATCTGGTCGAGCACCCACACCCAGCATCTGCACGACATGCACGGCGTCGACCTGGTGGTCTCATTCCTCGGCTCGATCGTCTCTTGGCCGGTGCTGCTTTTCGCCAACGTCTGCATGACCTAAGGGGGGCGCATGACCAACCGCGGGCCGCTGGTCGTCTCCGCTGCCGTGGTGTTGCTGGCCGGGGGGTTCTTCGCGCTGTACCTGCCGGTTTTCATCGACGCCTACGATCAGTTCGGCTGGCAAGTCAAGTGCGGCAGCGGCTTTGTCACCGATCTGGCCCAGGCGTCCAGCGCGGTCGGCGTGGGCGGCAAGTATGTCGACCAGTGCGATCACGCGCTCCTGATCCGGCGGTTATGGGCGATTCCCGCGGCGGCGCTGGGCGGGTTGACGCTGACGTGGCAGGCGGGCGTGGCGCTTGCCCACGACTACCGGCGGTCCACACCGGCGGTCCGGCAAACTGAACTACCTTGCCTCTAACGGGCTTTCGCCGAGCCAAGGTTGAGGCAACTAGCGGGTGCTCTCGTCCGGTAGGTCGTGCCGGGATTGGTGCAATCCGGGGCCGTTCGGATCCTCGTCCTGGTGCTCTAGCTGCTCCTGCAGCTTGCGCTGTTCCTCGGTTGCCTTTCGGGCGTCCTCGGGCGCCGCGGGCGGGTCGAAGTTGACTTGCTGATCCACCGAGATCTCCTCTGAACGTCTGAAATGCCTTTCGTCAGGTTCGCCCGAATGACGGCCGTTGAAACCCGCGCGCGGCCGCCGACGCCGATCGCGCAGCTCACGTGCACGGGATCGAGCGGGGAATCAATATTGTTTGACCACCGCGCGCGGTGCCGTTCGCCACGACCTGGCTCCGTCGCCCTGCGGTCGGGGCGGTTCGAGTAGCAACACGGCCAGCCCGTCGAGCAACACCGGCCGTACCCAGTCGCCCAGGTCGATCATCTCGCCCGGCCGCGGTTGGCGGAAAGCGTCGTCGCGCGCGAGGTCGATCGGGGTCACGTCGAATACGGTCTCGATGGTGGCCCGGTCGGGCAGCTTGCGGATTCCGGGCAACGTGATGAACAGTCCGTCGTTGCCCGACAGGTGCAGGCCGACGGCAGCGAGCGCGCCGGTCGTCCCCTCCCGGGTGCCGCCGTGGCCGGACAGGTGGATGCCGAGTGTCCTGGCGAGTTCGCGAGCCTCGTTGGCGCACAGTACTTCCCGTTTGGCGCGGAGACCGAAGTCGACCAGCCGCGCCGCGCTGCCGGCGAGTTCACCCGGAACGACGGCGGCGAGCCCCGGATCCGCATCGGGCGGGCACACCGTTTCCAGGAAGTGTCCGGCGAACTCGATGATCCCGGTGCGCACCGCGTGCGGATCACCGCCGGGGCTGCGCCAGGCCAGACACGCGCTCGAGTTATGGGACGTGTACGGGATCCGATCATCGACCAGCAGCTGATGTCTCGTGGCGCCCGCGGGTGAGCCGAGTCCGGCCGCCTGTAGCTCACGCAGCAGCGCGCGGGCCCGCCGGCCGGTGCCGGGGGTGTACGGGTTGTCGGTGTCATCGATGCCGATCAGCAGGTCGACACCGGCCAACGCGGTACCGGCGATCACGGGTTGACCACCAGGTCGGTGACGTCGCGAACCCACTGATCGCGGCTGAGCTTTGCGCCGGTGAGCTTGAGTGTGTGGCGTTTGGTGAAGCCGAGGATGGTCCGATCGTCGAGCTCGCCGGCCGTCAGGGTCTGGGCCGGGTCGCGCCCTTCCACCCGCACGCTGATGACCCCGGTAGCGCCCGCGGCGTCGAGGATCGAACGCACGCTGGGTCCCTGCTGCACGCGGTGTGATTGCGGCGTCGCGACCCGAACCTGGGGCAGCTGCTCGAGTCGCGACAGGGTGAATCGGTCGAGCACCCGGTGGTTGTTCTGCACGACGAGCTGGACCTCGGTCTCCGACGCGCCGCACGCCACGAGTCCCGCAGCCAGGGCGAAAACCGCAACCGCCCGAGTCAGAAGCGTATTGCTGCGCATTTACGGGTCCTATCCTGTGAATTCGCCGTAAATGAGGATTAGTGTAGATGCTCGCGGCTTATGATCTGCGCATGACCGTGCTGATGCGCCCAACGGCCGGATCCACCGCCGTCCGCGAGGTGGCATTTCCGCTGGTTGCGGTCGCCGCCATCGTCGCGTCGACCGACATCCGGATACCCCTGGGGCTGCCCGGTCACCGCGGGCTGATCTGGCTGACCCTGCTGGTGGCGGTCGCGCTGGTGACGGCGCGACGCGAGACGGTGCTGGCGGTCGGCGCGGCGTCATCGATTACGGCGCTGCCGATCCATGGATTGAGCGATCCACTGTGGAGCAGTCGCTATGGGGCCGCGGCGGCGTTGCTGTTTACGGTGGGTTTCGTTCCGGTGGTGCGGTTACATCGGTGGTTACTGGCGCTGGCCGCCGCGCCCATTCACCTTGTCGCGCTTGCCAGTTCGGTCGCCTCAGGGCGCGCCATGTCGGCGTGGGTATCGACCGGAATGCTCGAGCGGGCGGCGTGGCACCTGATCTTCGGATTCGTAGCCGGTGTGCTCGCCTGGGTGGTGGCCCTGGGTGTGGGTTGGCCGCCTGCGGCCAGGGCGGCCGGCGCCGGTTCGGCGACAAAACGACACAAGGAGCGGCCGCTATGACGCTGCGAGTTATCCCCGAGGGCCTGGCCGCGACGAGCGCGGCGGTCGACGCGATCACCGCTGCGCTGGCGGCCGCGCACGCGGCGGCGGCGCCGGTGGTCTCGCTGGTGGTCCCACCGGCGGCCGATCCCGTGTCGCTGGCGGCCGCCGCCGTGTTCAGCGAGCGGGGAAGCCACCACTCGGCCGCGGCGGCCAAGGGCGTCGAGGTGTTGGGTCGAGCCGGGTTGGGCGTGAGTCTGGCCGGCGTCGGTTACGCCGCCGGCGACGCGGCGGGTGCGTCAACCTATCTGGGCGCAGGCTGACGATGACCGCGCCGGTGTGGATGGCCCTTCCGCCGGAGGTGCATTCTGCGCTGTTGAGCAACGGACCGGGGCCGGGCCCCTTGCTGGCGGCCGCAGCGACGTGGACGGCGTTGAGCGCCCAATATGATTCGGCGGCAACGGAGTTGACTTCCGTATTGACCGGCTCGGTTCCGGTGTGGGAGGGCCCGACGGCCGACAGCTACGTCGCCGCGCACATGCCGTATTTGGCGTGGCTGCAGCTGGCCGGCGCGCTGAGCGCCGAGGCGGCCGCTCAACACCAGGGGGTGGCCACCGCATACACCGCCGCGTTGGCCGCGATGCCCACGCTGCCGGAGTTGGCCGCCAACCATGCGACGCACACGGCCTTGGTGGCGACGAATTTCTTTGGCGTCAACACCATTCCGATTGCGCTCAACGAGGCCGACTACGCGCGGATGTGGACCCAGGCGGCCACCACCATGACCACCTACCAGGCGACGACCGCGGCGGTGCAGATGAGCAGCGCCGCCGGAGCGGGCACCGGGGGTAAGGCGGGCAGCGGCTCCGGCACGGGCACCGGAACCGGAACGGGAAGCGGCACCGGCACTGGGACCGGCGGCGGTGGAGGCGGCGGCACGGGTTCCTTCCAATTGCCCACGCCCGAAGAGATCTGGGAAATGCTGTTCGGGCCCGACGGTGAGCAGATCCCCGGGCAGGGCCAACCCAACTGGAGTCCATCGGAGTACCTGCAGAACCTGGGCAACTTCTTCAACGGCAACGCCCAGGCGGTGGCCTGGCTACAGCAGAACCTTTCCGGCCTGCTCAACCCGTCCCAATTCCCGGCTCTGATCAACTATTTCATCGCGTGGCAGACCTACCGGATCATCAACTGGACGATCCGGACACTGCGCTTCATTCTCCAGGAACTGCCGCTGCTGCTGCAGGTCGGTTTGAGCCTGTCGATCACCAGCCTGGGAGGCCTGGCCGGCCTGGCGGGCTTGGCGGGCCTGGCCGGGCTGGCCGCGCCGGCCGGCGCTCCCGCTCCTGCCGTGCCGCAGCCCGCGGTGATGGGCGTGCAACCGCCGGCGGTATCGGCCGCTGCGGTGACGGCGCCCATGGCCCCGGCCGGCCCGGTAGCAACGGCGACGTCGATGGCGTCGACCCCGGCGCCCACGGCTTCGGCGGCTGTGCCGCCCGCGGCTCCACCCACACCACCCGCCCCGGTGACCGGATCCGAGGGCTTCGGTTACCTGGTGGGCAACGTTGGGCTCGGTATGGAATCGACGGCGCAGACCCGGGCCCACAACGCGGCGCCCGCCACGCAGAACGCGGCGTCGGCCGCCGGGGTGGCCGCGGCGGAGCAGCACCATGGACGCTCACGCCGGCGCCCGCGCTCGGTCGTCGACCCCGGATACCGCTACGAATTCATCGAGGCCGATGACGAGACGGCCGCCGCGGCTGCACCGGCGTCGTCCGCTCGGCACCTGCCCTCGGAATCCGGCGCCTCGGCACGGGGCTTCGCCGGGACGCTACCTCGGCCTGACCTGCGGGCAGCCGGCCTGATTACGTTGGGCGACAACGACTCCGGCGACGGCGCGCGCACGCCGATGCTGCCGGAGGGGTGGGACGGCCCGTAGGCCGCGCGGCCCGGTCCGCGTCAGCCGAGGTGCGCGGACAGTAACCAGGCGCCCACGGACTTGCGACCGTTGTCCTCATCGCGAATGTCGGCGGCGAAGTCCTGGAAGCCGGACAGGAAGCTTTCGGGCACGTTGGCGTGGATGCGGGCCGGCCGGATCTCGTCGATCACCCAGTACTTCGAGACCACCTCGCGCAGCTCATCTTCGGTCACCGCATTGACCGGCCCGTTGGCAGGCATCGCGGCGCGGTCGAAGACGAGCACAAAGTAGGAGGCGCCCGGCGCTGCGGCCCGCGCGATCGACTGCTGGTAGCCCTCACGCAGTTCGACCGGCATCGAGTGGAAGAGCGTGCTGTCGACGATGGTTCCGAAGCGCCCGTCGTAGCCGGTGAAGGCGCTGATGTCCGCGACCTCGAAGGTGGCGCTGGTGAGGCCCCGGCGGGCGGCTTTCTCGGTTGCCAACGCAATGGCGGTGGGGGATTGGTCCAGGCCCACGGTGGTGAAGCCTCGCTCGGCGAGGTACAGCGACACGGCCGCCTCGCCGCAACCGGCGTCGAGCACGTCGCCGTGGAATTTGCCATCGTTGATGAGGGCCGCGATCTCCGGCTGCGGCTCGCCGATGCTCCACGGCGGCCGGTTGCCCTCGCCCATTTCGGGAGCCTCGCCCCGGTAGGCGGATTCGAACATCTCTTGCGTCGGTTGGGTCATGCCACCGTTTATATCAACGGCACTGATATATGTCAATGACGCTGATATAGGGGGCGTGCGGTGGCACGGCGACGGAGGGATTGATTGGGGAACTGGCGCACCGACCGACCCCAGCTGCGCAGCAACCGAGGCCGTCGGGGGCTCAACTACTTGAGCGTCGCCGTCAGGTAGCCGGAAGCGTCGCCGAATGAGGCCAATTCGTCGTCGGGCACCGCGAACCCGTGTGCGGCAAACGCCTCCTCGGTTGTCCGTATATCGACGTCCCAGCCACGGGCGCCCAGGTATTCGGCGGCGGTGTTGCGCTCGCCGGTGTAGAACAGCTCGGCCAGATTGATGCTGGAGCTGATGCGCCGGGACCGCTCGGTCAGTTTCTGCGCCCAGTCCGAGGGGATGCTGCGCAGGTCCAGGTGTTCGGTGGCGATCCGGCTGCCCGGCGCCGAAACGGCCGCGATGTTGTCGAACAAGCGGTCCTGCGCCTCGGGCGGCAGGTAGACCAGCAGTCCCTCGGCGCTCCACGCGGTCGGCTGTGCAGGATCGAATCCGGCGGCGGTGAGGGCGGACGGCCAGTCTTCGCGCAGGTCGATCGACACCGTGCGGCGCTCCGCGCTGGGGGTGGCGCCCAGTTCGCCCAGCGTCCGCGTCTTGAACTCGATCACCTCAGGTTGGTCGATCTCGTACACGACGGTGCCCGCCGGCCAGGGCAGCCGATACGCCCGGGTGTCCAGCCCGGAAGCCAAGATCACCGCTTGCTTGATGCCCGATTCGGTCGCTTGAACGAAGAAGTCATCGAAGAACCGGGTCCGCACCGTGATCTGCTCTTTGACCGCCTGACGGTTCAGCAGCGGATCGTCGCTGCGGTCGAGCTGATTGTCGAGCAGCTTGATGAAGCTGTCGATGCCGACTGCGCGGACGAGGGGGTCGGCCCACGGGTCATTCAACGAAGCATCCGGTGGGCTGGAGGCGATCGCTCGCTGCGCGGCGACCGCGGTTGCCGTGGCTCCGACGCTGGAGGCCAGGTCCCAGGTGTCGTTCTCGGTGCGGGCCACACCCATCTCCTCTCCGCGACTGCGACGCGATTAGTTAGCTCATATAAGTTGACGACTCGACTGTACGCCTTAGTTGGACCCGGGGAATGGAGTCGCGGATCCGGGGTGTTCGGTCTAGGTATGGCTGACGAAATCGAGTTGAGCCCCAGGGGCTGGGTGCGCGACCAGACCGAACAGATCCTGAGTCAGGGCACCACCGACGGAGTCGAGGTTTTCGACCGGCCGATCGTGCTGCTGACCGTCACCGGGGCGAAGTCCGGCAAGCAGCGCTACGTGCCGTTGATGCGGGTCGAGAAGGACGGCCGCTATGTCATTGTCGCGTCGCACGGCGGCGCCCCCGAGCATCCGCTGTGGTACTTCAACCTGAAGGCGAATCCGGCCGTGACATTGCAGGATGGCGACAAGGTGCTCAGGTTGACAGCGCGCGAGCTCGACGGCGCCGAGCGCGAGGAGTGGTGGCAGCGGGCCGTTGAGGCCTTTCCGCCCTACGCGGATTACAAGACGAAAACGGCACGGCAAATCCCGGTTTTCGTTCTGGAGTAACCATTTTCCCTCGGCTGGCTGCGCTGCTTGCAATGGCCGCCGAAAAATTTGCATTCGATATGCGCCCGGCCCGTCCGGTTGACCCCTTTATCTCCGTCCACTTACCTTCGAACGCATAGGCCAGGCATCTCCAGCCGAACATCGACGTTCGTGGTATCTGTAACCGCCTGCGCCGCACGGCTTTACGAGTGATCATCCTGCCGTGACCGGGCGGATAGCTGAAAGCCCACCGCTAAAGACCAATTCGGGGAGGGCCGGTGCACAAGCTGGAAAAGCCAGGTCGACATGACCTGGAGGCGGTGGCTCCGTCCCGGCTCGATCGGATGCGAGAGACGCTCCGGTACGATCTGCCGGCCTCGTTGGTGGTTTTTCTGGTGGCGCTTCCGCTGTCACTAGGTATCGCGATCGCTTCGGACGCACCGGTTCTCGCGGGCTTGATCGCGGCGATCGTCGGAGGAGTGGTCGCCGGGTGGCTCGGCGGCTCACCACTGCAGGTGAGCGGTCCGGCCGCAGGGCTTACCGTGGTTGTCGCCGATCTGGTCGCCCAGTTCGGCTGGGCGATCACATGTTTCATCACCGTGATCGCAGGGATTCTGCAGGTCCTGTTGGGGTTCAGCAAGATTGCCCGGGCCGCACTGGCGATCTCGCCGGTCGTGGTGCACGCCATGCTGGCCGGCATCGGAATTACGATCGCCCTGCAGCAAGTTCATGTGCTACTGGGCGGCGCTTCGAAAAGCTCGGCGTGGAGCAACGTCACCGGATTGCCCGCCCAGATTCTGAGCGCACACCGCCCGGGAGTCGTGCTGGGATTGCTGGTGATCGCCATTCTGGTGGCCTGGCGCTGGGTTCCGGCGCGGGTGGCCAGTGTTCCGGGTCCACTGGTGGCGATCGTGACCGTCACCGCCATCTCGATGATCTTCCCGTTCCACGTGTCCCGGATCGTCTTGGAGGGCTCCGTCCTCGAGGCACTGCGGTTGCCGTCGCTGCCGCACGGCAATTGGGCAGCCGTCGTCATCGCCGTCATCACGGTCACATTGATCACCAGCGTGCAGAGTCTGCTGACCGCGGTGTCGATCGACCGGATGCACACCGGGGCGCGAACCGACTTCAACCGTGAGCTGATCGGGCAGGGCGCGGCCAACATCGCGTCGGGCGCCATCGGCGGGCTTCCCATCGCCGGTGTCATCGTGCGCAGCGCGGCCAACGTGAATGCCGGGGCGAAGACGCGTGCATCGACCATCCTGCATGGCATTTGGATATTGCTCTTCGCGGTGCCGTTCGCGGGGCTCGTCGAAAAGATTCCCACGGCGGCACTTGCCGGCCTGCTCATCGTCATCGGCATCGAGCTGCTGAAACCGGCGCATATCGAAACCGCCTTGCGCAACGGCGATCTCGCCGTCTACCTGGTGACCGTGGGCAGCGTCGTGTTCCTCAATCTGCTGCACGGCGTGATGATCGGGCTCGCGCTGGCCGTCGCCGTCACCGGATGGCGGGTGGTGCGCGCCAGGATCGAGGCCAAGCCCGTTGGTGACGGATGGCACGTCGTCGTCGAAGGCGCTTGCACCTTCCTGGCGCTGCCCCGGTTGACCGGCGTCCTGGCGTCGGTCCCCGAACGCACGTCGGTCACCATCCACCTGCTGACCAGCTATCTCGATCACGCGGCGCACCAAGCGATCAGCGACTGGCAGCGCCGCCACTGCGCTACGGGCGGGCAGGTCCATGTCCGCGACACGGTCGAGCCGACTGAGCCCGCGCCAAAGCGATCGAAAGCCGGCCGCCGCAACGCGCACCTGAGTTTGGTCGAGGAGTTGTCCGCGGCGGGAAGCCGGTAAAGCCGCGGTGCTATATGAGGTCGTCGGCAACCTGCTCGAGGGCGGCGAGGTGTTCGTCGACGTTCGCGAAGCCGGCCTTCATGGTGTTCACCGACAGGTGGCTGGCCCCGGCGGCCTTCCAGGCGGCGATGGCGGCGGCGAGCTTATCGCGGTCTTCGGTCCAGCTGACCCGGCCTTCCATGCCGAGGCTCTTCGGGTCGCGGCCCGCGGATTCGGCCGCGCGGCCCACCTGCTCGAGCGCGTGGTCGAGCCCGGGTCCGGGCTCGACCATGGGGAACCAACCGTCGCCGAGCCGACCGGCACGTTCGTATGCACGATCCGACGCGGCGCCGAACCACACCGGTATCGGCCGCTGGGTGGGCAGCGGGGCCAGGCCGGCCCCCGTCACGGTGTGGTACCGGCCGTTGAACGTGACCGACCGTTCGGTCCACAGCCTGCGCATGACCTCGACCTGTTCCTCGGAACGCTTGCCGCGGTTGATGAACGACTCGCCAAGCGCCTCGAATTCGACTGCGTTCCAACCCAATCCGATGCCGAGCCGGAAACGGCCACCGCTGAGCACATCCACCTCGGCGGCCTGTTTGGCCACCAGCACCGATTGGCGTTGCGGCAAGATGATGACACCGGTGACGAGTTCCAACGAGGTGACAGCAGCCAGGTAGCCGAACATGACGAACGGCTCGTGAAACGTCGAGTCGATGTCGTAGGGGCCCTGAAAGCCGTGATGCACCGTCGGGTCCGCGCCGACGACGTGGTCGTAGGCCAGGATGTGGGTGAACCCCAGTTCCTCGACGCGCTGACCGTACAAGCGCACGACGGCGGGGTCCGAGCCGAGCTCGGTTTGCGGAAAGACGACTCCGATACGCATTCGCTGTGCAACCGCGCGATAGCGGGATTGCTTCCCAGACGAAACTCCCGCGAGCCCGCGGGCCAGGGGTTTGGGGGCGGTGCCGGCTTCTCGCCTCTGGCGCAAGTGGTCGCTCGCAGCGACGGTTCTGGTGTGGTCCCCGGGGGAATGGCCGACACCGCCGCGCTGATCAACCACAGTCGTCGTCGGGATATTCCACCGCCGGCCGGCCGGCCCCGTGCCGCCGTCGAGGATGATGAAGTCGTGACGGCGAAGAAAGTCAGCGGGGTGCTCAGGGTCGGCGAGATGGAGCCGACGTTCGCAGCGGAGCTCTCCGCCCGGTATGAGATTCCGCAGCTGCCCGGCGGCCCCGACCGCACGCGGTTTTTGACCGTGCACGGAGCCGGTGTGCGCGTGCTGGTGACGTCGGGATCGCCCGGCGTCGATGCGGACACCATGGCGGCGTTGCCCAATCTGGAGGTCATCGTCAACAACGGGGCCGGCGTGGATCTCATCGATCTGGAGGCGGCCAAACGCCGCGGCATCGGCGTGAGCAATACGCCCGATGTGTTGTCGGACACAGTCGCCGACACCGCGGTGGGGCTGATCCTGATGACGCTGCGCCGTTTCGGCGCCGCCGACCGCTACGTGCGCGCTGGCCGATGGGCGCGCGAGGGCGCGTTTCCTTACGCCAGGGACGTCAGCGGCCTGCAGGTCGGCATCTTGGGACTGGGCCGGATCGGTTCGGCGATCGCGACCAGGTTGCTCGGATTCGACTGTGCCATTGCCTATCACAACCGCCACCGCATCGAGGGATCACCGTTCCGCTATGCCGATTCGCCCGTGGAGCTGGCCGAGTCGGTGGACGTCCTGGTCATCGCCACCACGGGTGACCGCAATGCGCACAAGTTGGTCGACCGCGCGGTGCTGCGGGCTCTGGGCCCCGAGGGTTACCTCATCAACATCGCCAGGGGCAGCGTGGTCGACGAGGACGCGCTGGTGGAATTGCTGGCCGCGGGCGAATTGGCGGGAGCGGGCCTGGACGTCTTCGCCGAAGAGCCACACGTACCGGCCGAATTGATCGGCCTGGACAACGTTGTGCTGCTGCCCCATATCGGCAGCGCCACCGCGCGGACCCGGCGGGCCATGGCCCTGCTGGCGATCCGCAATCTCGACAGCTACCTCAGCACGGGCGAACTGGTCACACCCGTCCTGTCGCCGCACCGCTAGCACCCGCCGCGACGCCGTGACCTGGTGATTCTGCGCGGCTATCGATCTGTGGCCGAAGCGATACTCGCAGAAGGTTATTGCTCCAACTGCAACTGGGTATGCGGCTTTCATGAGTCCACTACTGCCGGAGACAGCCACGCCGGTGCGGCTGACGCTCGCCGGCACAGCCCGCCCCGACACGGTGGCGGCGTGGCGCCGTGCGCTGCAACGGTGGCTGGCGCAAGAGGTGCGCGCGCCGGAGGCAATCCGCGAGGACGTCGTCCTCGGAGTCAACGAAGCGCTGGCGAATTGCGTTGAGCACGCTTATCGCTCGCATCAGCAGGTTGGCGTCATGAAACTCCAGGCCAGCTACGACCCGCAGGCCGAGTCGATCCGGGTCTGTGTCAGTGACCGAGGAAGCTGGCGCAAGCCCTCATCGAGGCAGTCGAACGATCCGCACGCCTCGCGCGGCATCATGCTGATGCACCGCCTGTCCGACCACTGCACCATCCACGCCCGGCCCAACGGCACCAGCGTTTACCTGGATTACGCGACCGACGCGGAGCTCGCCGGCCAGCAGCGGTGAGGCCTCGGACCCAGTCCCTGATCAGGCGCCCGACCTTGCCGTGGGCGTGAATTCGACCGGCATGCGTTCCAGACCGCTGACGAAGTTGGCCGGCCGCAGCGGTAGCGGGTCCGCCGAGGCCAGCCGCATGTCCGGGAGGCGTTTCAGCAGCCGCTCGAGCATCATCGACAGTTCCAGGCGCGCCAGCTGATTGCCCAGGCAGAAGTGGGTGCCGAAGCCGAATGCCAGATGGTTGTTGGGGTACCGGTCTATCCGGAAGCTCTCCGGGTCGCCGAACACCGCCTCGTCGAAGTTCGCCGATTCGAACAGCAAGATGATCTTCTCGCCCTGATGGAGTTGCGTGCCGTGGAAGTCGACGTCCGCGGTCATGGTGCGGGCCATGTTCTTGACCGGGGCGGTCCAGCGCAGCATTTCCTCGATCGCGTTGGGTAGCAGGGCCACGTCGTCGACCATTCGCCGGTGCTGTTGCGGGTGACGGAGTATCTGCGCGGTGCCGCCGGACAGCGTGTGCCGGGTGGTCTCGTCGCCGCCGATGAGCAGCAACAACACCTCGGTGACGATCTCATGGTCGGCCAGCTTCTGGCCGTCCACCTCCGCATGTACCAGCACGCTGACCAAGTCATCGGTGGGCTCGGCCTTGCGCGCCGCGATCATGCCCGTCATGTATTCGGTGTAGGCGGCGAATGCGTCCACCGAGACCTGAAAATCCTCTTGTGCGGTCGTGCTGCTGAGCAACGTCACCATGTCGTCGGACCAGCGAAGGAACATCTGGCGTTCCTCCGGAAGCACCCCGAGCATGTCGCCGATCACTGCCATGGGAAGGGGAGCCGCGAGGTCCCAGACGAAGTCGCACTCGCCCCGTTCACAGACGTTGTCGATCAGCGCGTCGCACAGCGCGCCGATCGAGTACTCCCTGTCCTTGACGCGTTTACGGGTGAAGCCGGCGTTGACCAGCTTGCGCCGCAGCAGGTGGGCGGGGTCGTCCATTGCGATCATCATGGGCGGTGCGTCCTGGTCCGGCCGGATACCGCCGGCGTTGGAGAACAACTCCGGTGCCCGCTCGGCGTCGATCACCGCCTGGTAGGTCGCCGCGGCCGCCAGGCCGTTGCGGTCCCGGAAGACCGGCTCGTTCTCGCGCATCCATCGGTAGACCGGTCGCGAGTCGCCCGCGTAGAAGGCGCCGTCGGTCAGATCGACGTCGGGCCGCAGCTGGCTGCGCGTATCAGTGGTGCTTGGCATGGTTCACCCTTCTCCCCGCCTGCGCTGACTTACCGTGGACCTTACAGTAGGCGCTGTGGTATTCCACACAAAGGATTGTGGCCGCGGTTGCGCAAATCGGCGGCCGCCACGGCGCATGGCGCATGTGGGATAGCTAACGCGTCACGGCCGCAGGACGACCAGGGAAATGGGTATATGACCGTTTCTTCGGCCGTTCAACTGCGAGGACTTCATTATGGGCCAGAACATCCGACGACAGCTCGGCAAAACCGACAGTCCAATCGAGGACGAGCTCGAAGACGCCTTCAGCAGAATGCTGAGCGAGGGTACCCAGCGACTGCACCGGAGCTGGCGCGGTGTGCTGGTCACCGGGTTTTTCGGGGGCACCGAAGTGGCGCTCGGCGTGCTCGCCTATCTGTCGGTCCTGGACGCCACCCACCGCCCGCTGCTGGCCGGATTGGCGTTCTCCATCGGCTTTTTGGCGCTGCTGCTCGGTCGCAGCGAGCTGTTTACCGAGGGCTTCATCATCCCCGTCGTCACCGTGGCGGCCAAGCGCGCCGGCCTGACGCAACTGCTCAAACTATGGGCCGGGACGATGTTTGCCAACCTCGTCGGCGGTTGGGTGATCATGTGGCTGATCATGACCGGCTTTCCCGAGTTGCACTCTCAGACGGTCGAATCCGCGACCCACTTCGCCACCGCGCCGCTGTCGGCCCAGAGCTTCTGTCTGGCCGTGCTCGGCGGCATGGTGATCACGCTGATGACCCGGATGCAACACGGCACCGACTCGGTGCCCGCCAAGATCGCCGCGGCCGTGGCGGCGGCGTTCCTCCTCGCCGGGCTGCGGTTGTTCCATTCGATTCTGGATTCGCTGCTCATCTTCGGCGCGCTCATCACCGGCAAGGCGCCGTTCGGCTACCTCGATTGGCTGGGCTGGTTCGGCTACACCGTCGTCGGCAACCTGGTGGGCGGCCTCCTGTTCGTCACGCTGCTGCGATTGCTGCGCAGCAAGGACCGGCTGGAGGAAGAGCGCGCCGACGCCACCGACACCGTTGCCTCGTGAGCGGCGGCAGCGATTTACCAGCGCCGCAACGTGTCTCAGACGCCCGCCACCAGCTCCAGATCCTTCAGGGACGCCTCGAGATGACCGAGCATTCGCTGCAGGTGCGGGACGCTGCGGCGGCATCCGACCAGACCGAAGTCGAGGTTGTCCGCGTTGTTGGTCACGGTGATGTTGACCGCCTGCCCGTCGAGCGGGATCGACAGCGGATAGTTTCCGTCCAATCGCGCTCCGCGCCAATACAATTGGTCTGAGTTGCCGGTCGACACGTTCGAGATGACGATGTTGAACGGCGGCGAGCCCGCGGAGAGATAACCGGGGATCAGCCCGAAGAACAAGCCGCCGATGTTGAAGGCGGACAAGGCCAATTGCTGAACCGGCGGCAGCTGCCAGAACACCTCCTTGGTGTCGCGGATGGAGGCGCTGATGATCTCCAGCCGCTTGGCCGGGTCGTCGAGATCCGTTGCGAGATTGCACAGGAAGGTCCCGACGTTGTTGCCCCCGCGGTCGTCGTCGTCCTTGCGCAGATTCACCGGGACCATGGCGGTCAGCGGCGCGTCTGGCAGGGCGTTCTGATCGAGGAGGTAGGCGCGCAGGGCCCCGGCGCACATGGCGAGCACGACGTCGTTGACGGTGGTACCGGTGGCGGATTTGACGGCGTTGATGCGCTCGAACGAGTACGACTGTGCCGCTACCCGTCTGGCGCCGCCGATCCGGACGTTGAACATCGAGCGAGGCGCCCGGAACGGCAGGGTCAGTTGCTGTTCGAGTAGCGCGGCGCGCGCCAGCTTGAGTGTGGAGGGCGCCAGGGCGAGCGCCGACCCCGCGGTGCGGCCCACCCGGTCGAAGAGCGACGACTGTTCGCGCCGCCCGCTGCGCTTACGCGGACCCAGGCTCCACGGCACCCGCACCTCGTCGTCGTCGGGGTCGGGGGTGAAGGCGCGCTGCACCAGGCGTAGCGCCGAGACGCCGTCCATGAGGGAGTGGTGATACTTCGTGTAGACCGCATACCGCCCGTCCTGCAGGCCTTCCACCAGGTGCGCCTCCCACATCGGGCGATGCCGGTCGAGCAGGCTGCCGTGCAGCCGGGAGGCCAACTCGAGCAAGTCGCGGACTCGTCCCGGCTCGGGCAACGCGGACCGGCGAAGGTGGTAGTCGAGTTCGACGTCCTTGTCGAAGGACCACGCGACGTTGGTGATGCCGCCGAAGAAGGCCGGATGCTTACGGAACGCCGGCTGCACGTCCGTGCACTCCAGCATCGCCTGATACGCCTCGCGCACGAAATGGGGATCGGCATCCTCCGGGGGCTCGAAGAGTTGTAGTGAGCCCACGTGCATCGGGTGTTCGCGTGACTCGCCGATGAGGAACAACGCGTCCATCGGTGATATCGGTTCCATTGGCGTTCCCATTCCGTCCGCTGTGCCGTCCATCCAGCACATGCCCCTTTCGTATTAGCCGCAGCGAACGATTGCTAATCGCGAATGACCTCCCGACATCGCGCGGTCGCCGGGACGCTTGTGGGCGCGATCGTTTGGGTATTGACGATCGAGGGGGTGCGGATGCCGGCGGATTCGGGTTGTCCGAAGCGGATGGAGTTCGGGCCGTGCGGCGGCGTGCGGCCGGACGGACAGTGCGAGATGCGCCCGGGTCCGTGCGTCTTCGACGACGTGGTGCCGTGGTCGGGTCATAGCCCGGCCCCCCGACCCGCGCGGGCTCCGCGGGTGCTGACCGACTTCAGCGCCACCCCGTTCGATCCTGACGACATCGCGGCGACGGCGACGGTCCTGGCGCCCGGATGCGACGCCGTCCTCGTGGGCGAACACCAGAACAAACCCGACTTCCCGCCCACGTTGATGGCGTCGCTGTTGCTCGACGCCGGTGTGACGCCGTGGATCACGTTGTCCTGCCGGGACCGTAACCGCGTGGTGCTCGAGCAGGAGTTGAGAGGACTGCGCAGCATCGATGTCGAAACGGTGCTGTGCGTCACCGGCGATGGGCGCGGATATGACGTGCGCCCGGATGTTTCGCAGACCTTCGACCTCGACGGGCCTCGCCTGGTTTCGCTGGCCGCTTCGGTCGGCATCGTCGCCGCGGTACCAGAAACGCCTACCGCCCCGCCCGTACAGCGCCGGCCCGCGCGGTTGGTCGAGAAGCAGCGAGCCGGAGCGAGTCTGGCGGTCCTCAACCACGTGCCCTTTCCCGACATGGTCGCCGATTTCATGAAGTCGGCACGGGCGGCCGGGTTGGCGATCCCGGTGATCGCGGCGGTAGCGGTATTCACCGACACCGTCTCGGCGGCGGTACTGGAAGGGCTGCCGGGACTCGAGCTCGATCCCACTGTGACGCAACGGGTTCTGGGCGCGTCGGATCCGGTGGAGGCCGGGATCGCGGCGGCGGTGGACGAGGCGCGAGCGCTGCTGTCGATCGAGGGCGTCGAGGGGGTGAACGTCTCGGGGCTGGCCTCGGCATCGGGACCTCGCATCGGTGCGGAGATCAAGGCAGAAGTGGGCCGGCGCATCCGGGAGCAGGGAGGAGGGGCGCCATGACGGACCCCATGGAGGCCGAGTTCGACGCCGTCGCCGAATGGACCGCGCAGGTGGCGGCCGAGCTCGGGCCGGACTACCACCTCCCTGCCGGCTGCCGGGGAAGCGGCAGCCCGGCGGCCCTCGACTGGCTCGTCGAACACATGAAACTGGCGCCCGAAGCCACACTGTTGGACGCCGGCGCCGGCGTCGGGGGCCCCGCGGCATACGCCGCTCGATCGACTGCGGTTCGGCCCGTTCTCGTGGAGCCGGAGACCGGCGCGTGCCGTGCGGCACAGAAACTCTTCGGCTTTCCGGTGGTGTGCGCGATGGGATCGGCCCTACCGATGAGGGACGCGAGTTTCACCGCCGCCTGGGCACTGGGCGTGCTGTGTACCACCCCCGATCAACTCGCGTTGCTCACCGAGCTGCGCCGCGTGGTACGGCCGGGTGGGCGCGTCGGGTTGCTCGTTTTCGTCGCGCATCGCGACATACCGCCAAATGCGCTGGAGGGCAACCACTTTCCGACACCCGATGCCTTGCGAGAGCTGCTGACCAGGGCCGCGCTCGACGTCGAGCGGCAACTCGGCACGCAGGACCTTCCGCCGATCGAGGACGCATGGAATGAGCGGGTCGACACCGTGGAGCGTGTCCTCGCCGACCGGCATGGGGATACGGAGACCTGGCAGTTGGCCGAACGTCAGAGTTCGACGATCGGTCGGTTGCTTGAGGATGGAACTTTGACCGGCGAGTTGTTGGTGCTGCGTCACGCTTGACCGCTGAGCCGCCTCGTTCGCGGCACGTTGTCACCGCGCCGAAGCGCATCGGCTAGCGCCCGGTGGCCTGAAAGATGACGCGCCGCGCGATCTGCACCGCATGGTCGGCGAAGCGTTCGTAGAAGCGGCCCAACAGGGTGGCGTCCACCGCGGCGGCGACGCCCTCCGTCCACGCGGGATCCTTCAGCACCGCCAGCAGGCGCCGGTGCAGGTCGTCCATCGTGTCGTCGTCGCGGCGAATCTGAGCTGCCCTGCGCGGATCCTGAGACACCAGCACCTCGCGCGCCCCCAGCGCCAGCGCTTCGGCCGCCTCGCCCATGGCGGCGATGTATGGCCGCACCTCGGCCGAGACGGCCGGATACGGGTGCCGGCGACGGGCGATCTCGGCGATGTGGACCGCGAGCTCGACCATCCGTCGCGCGTCCGCGGCGATCCGCAGGGCGCTGACCACCGCGCGCAGGTCGGTGGCCACCGGCGCCTGCAAGGCCAACAGCGCGAATGCGGTCTCCTCGACGTGCGCGTCCATCGCGAGGATGCTGCGATGGCGCGCGATGACGGATTCGGCCGTCGTCAGGTCGGCCTCCAGCAGCGCCTCGCTCGCCTGCTGGATCGCCTCAGCGGCCATCGCGCACATCTGGGCGAGCTGTTCGGTCAGCGTGCGCAGCCGCTGGTGGAAACCGGTCCTCATCTTCACCGGATAGCCCGCCACGGCCAAATAAACGCCCACGAGCAAAAACAGAAGAAACTGCGCCGGTTGTCCGCTACCTGACGTCCTCGGCGAGCTCGCGAGCCTCGCGCTCGGTTTCGACGGCAGGCCCGGAGCCGAGCAACGGCTTGCCGGCGACTTCCGGGGTGAACAGCAACGTGATGGCGCCCACCACGCCGCCGAAGATCAGCATGTAAGCCGGCACCATCACGTTGCCGGTGCCGGAGACCAGCGCTTGGGCGATCAGCGGCGTAACGCCGCCGACCAGTGAAATCGAGATGTTGTACGAGATGGCCAGTGCCCCGTAGCGCACGTTGGTGGGAAACAGTGCGGGCAACATGGCCGGACCGGTGCTGTCGAAGCACAGCTCCATCAGGCCGATCAGCAGGACGCCGATGAAGATCACCGGGTACAGGCCGCCGAAGCGGATCAGCCAGAACGCCGGGATCGAGGCCACGATCAGCAGCCCGCAGCCGGTCCACATGATGGGTTTGACGCCGATGCGGTCAGACAAGCTGGCGACGAGCACCACGGTGACCATCAAGATCGCCAGCGTCGAGACGATCATCACCAGCCCGGCGGTGTGCCCGACGCGCACGAACAGCCGCAGATACGTCGGCAGATACCCGGTGAGCATGAAGTCGGCGACCTGGGAGGTCAGCACCAGCGCCGCGCAGATCAGCATCGGACGCCACTGGGCCGCGATCGTCCGCCGAATCTGCTGCCCGCCTTGGTCGTCCGCCGAGGGCGCATCGTCGTGCGCGCTCTGGTAGGCGGAGGACTCCTTGAGCCGGAGCCGTAAGAACAGGGCGACCAGGCCGAAGGGCAGGCCCAGCAGCAGCGGAATCCGCCAGCCGTACGCCAGCATGTCGTCGTCCGGCAGCCAGGTCTGCAGCCCCGTCACCAGCATCCCGGCGAGGACGAAGCCGACCAGGTTGCCCATCGGCAAGAACCCGACCATCATGCCGCGTTTGTGGTCGGGGGCCTGTTCGACCAGGTAGGTCATCGCGCCGACGTACTCACCGCCGGTGGACAGGCCCTGAAATATTCGGGCGATGACGAGCAGGATCGGCGCCCAGATCCCGATGGTGCTGTAGGTGGGCAGCAGCCCGGTCATGGTCGTGCTGATCGTCATCATGAGGATGGTCACCACCAGCACCCGGTGCCGGCCGATGCGGTCGCCCAGCGGACCGAAGATGAAGCCGCCGAGCGGCCGCACCACGAAGGCCGCCGCCAGCGTGCCGAAGGTGGCGATCAGGTGGACGCCGCTGACGCTCTTGCCGGGATAGAACACCTGCGCGATCGTGGTCGCGATATAGCCGTAGACGCCGAAGTCGTACCACTCCATGAAGTTGCCGATCGCGGTGCCCATGATGGTCTGCCGCATCGCCGGATCGGCGACCCTGATGTCTTTACGTGCCCATTTCCTCCGGCGGCGTCGAGTACCCATCGACTGATGGCTTACCCGAAACATTCCCGGGACGAACCAGCGGGGTCGGGTAATCGCGCGTGTCGGCGGGCTGGCGCGACGGTCCGGCGAACGCATGCGCGGGCGCGGTCGCGTCCGGCAAATGCCAGCTAGACCCGCCTCGCGAGCGGCGACGACGACGGTGCGACGGCAACGCCGGCGCCGGATTGGTTATTCGCGTCACGTCCCGGCGGTCGCGGACGCCTCACTGGCCTTTGAGGCTCCCGATGCGCAGCGAGAAGTCGGTGGGTTTGGTCTGGGACGTCTCCTCGAACTGCTCGACATAGCGACGCGGGTCGCGATCCTCGATCGGCAGCCCCTCGGTGGTGGGGTGCTCGGCCATGAACTCGCTGTACTGGCGCCCGAGCGCATCGCGAAGCCCGATGGGGGCGTTGCGGCGAAAATCCGACAGCCCTTCTCGTTCCTCTTCACCCATGTGATCGTCGTTGGCCACCCGGGTTCGCCCGACCGCCGCCCACCACTGGTCACTGCCGAGCGGGGCGGCGTTGGCCTCGCGCACGCCGTCGCGGATGTCGTTGTGATCACCGATCGCGTCGAGGGTCTCGCCTTCGGCGTCCTCGCCCCCGCGTTTGAGCAACTGCGGGTAGAAGATCTTTTCTTCGATGTAGGCGTGCACGTCCAGCTTGTCGGCGAGCGGACGCCATACCCGCTTGAGCGCCGCCCGGTCGTCGGGACTGTGCGCCTGCAGGTCGTCCAGCAGCGCGAACTGCTCGCGGAACCACTCATGGTCGGCAAGGATCAACATGGTGATGTCAGCCATCGGAGAGTTCCGCCTCTCTGAACACCGGTCAGCCCGGGGCTTACCCCGTTCATCAGCTGAGATAACAACCCGGCGCGGGATCCGTCAACCGCGTCCAGCCAGCCGGATCGTACGCCTTCGTCGAGTTCACCTGCCCCGCAGCTCGATACCAATTTGACGCCCGCGTCAGTCATCCGGTGACGTCGCGGTGCGGGCAACAGCGTCGGCCCCCCCGTCCGCAGGCTCGGCGCCTTGAACAGCAACTCGCCGGGCAGGCGCGGACATCCGGGCGGATACACTGGGGCGTCAGTCAGGCGATCTGCTTCGATCGCACCCGGTAAAACAATAAGAACCAGTCAGAGGTTGTGCCTTGTCCGAAAAACCCGGCGATGCCGTCAGCTTGGAACCGCACTTCGAGGACGTACAAGCGCACTACGACCTGTCCGACGAATTCTTCGCGCTCTTCCTGGACCCGACGCGGACCTATAGCTGCGCCTATTTCGAGCGCGAGGACATGTCGCTGGAAGAGGCGCAGTACGCCAAGGTCGACCTCTCGCTCGGCAAGCTCGGCCTGCAGCCCGGCATGACGCTGCTCGACATCGGGTGCGGGTGGGGCACCACGATCGTCCGGGCGCTCGAGCGTTACGACGTCAACGTGGTCGGCCTGACGCTGAGCCGCAACCAGCAGGCGCACGTGCAGCGCCGTCTGGACAGCCACCCCTCGACGCGGTCCAAGCGGGTGCTGCTGCAGGGCTGGGAGCAGTTCGACGAGAAGGTCGACCGCATCGTGTCGATCGGCGCATTCGAACACTTCGGCCGGGACCGGTACCCCGACTTCTTCAAGATGGCCTATGAGGCGCTGCCGGCCGATGGGGTGATGATGCTGCACACCATCATCAAGCCCAGCGACGAGGAATTCGCCGAGCGCGGGTTGCCCATCACCATGACCAAGATCCGGTTCATGAAATTCATCATGGACGAGATCTTCCCGGGCGGTGACCTGCCCCAGGCCAAGGGCGTCGTCGAGCACGCCGAGCGCGCCGGCTTCAGCCTCGACCGTTACCAGCCGCTGCGCCTGCACTACGCCCGCACGCTCGACACCTGGTCGGCCGCCCTGGAGGAGCGCAGGGACGAGGCCATCGCGATCCAGTCCGAAGAGGTCTACGACCGGTACATGAAGTACCTGACCGGATGCGCGGACCTGTTCCGCGAGGGGTACACCGACGTAGCGCAGTTCACCCTCACCAAGAGCTGACTTCGCACCTGACCATCAGGCCGAAAGCCGTTCCGGCGCAGGGGTTTCGGTCGTCACGCCGGTGCGTGCGCCGTGGCGGCGAAGGCCATCGCTGACGTCGTCGAGCGCGAGTCCCGCGGGTTCGCGTACCAAGACGGTGGTGGCGATACCCGCCGCGTAGCAGCAAAACCCCAACAGGGTCACCGCTCGTAACCCGGCTCCGCTGAGCAGGAGCGGCACGAACAGCGCACCCAGGAACGCCCCGACCTTCGCGATGGCGGAGGAAAGGCCGTGGAACGTGCTGCGCACCGCGGTGGGATAGGACTCCGCGGCGAGAAGCATGGTGGTGTAGTTGGGTCCGAAGGCGACCCCGAACAACGACATGCCGAACACGATCGCGAACGGCACTACCGAGGCGCTGATGATCGGGAAGGCCGTTATCAGCAGCATTGCCAGCGCGCAGATGCCAAACCCGAGCCCTTGCAACGTGCGTCGTGGCACCCGGTCGAGCACCAGCAGGCCCGCGATCGCGCCGCCGAGGCCGAAACAGATGACGAGCACCGCGTTCAGGGCGATGTTGGACAGCACACTGCCGTGGGGCGTGATGTGCTTGATGAGCAGTGGTTGGCTGACGTAGCTGCCATAGACGGCGACGTTGAAGAAGAACCAGCTACCCGCGGTGCCCAACAGGACCGTGAGGAGCTTGCGGTTGGACAGTCCGATCTTGGCGGCGGGCGTCGCGCCGACGGCAGGTGAGGCGAATGTCGCGCGCGATTGAGCAAACGCCGCAAAGTCTTTCAGCGCCTGCTGCTCGTCGCCACGCTCGGCCGTCCAGCGCGGTGACTCGGGCATGTGGCGACGCTGATACAGCACCAGCAGGGACGGGATGACGCCGATCCCCAGTATCAGTCGCCAGGCGATGTGGTCGGGCACGCCGATGGCCAGCACGAGCAGGCTGACAAGATATGCCGCGACTTGGCCGAACACGTAGAAGATGAAGGTCAGGCCGACCAGCTGACCGCGGTTTCGCCGATTGGCGTATTCGGCCATGATGACGCCGCTGGCGGGATAGTCGCCCCCGATGCCGATTCCGAGTATCAGCCGCGCGACGAGCAGGATGGTGAAGTTGGGAGCGAACGCGGAGAGCAGCGCCCCGATGATCATCAGGACCGCTTCCAAGCCGTAGACGCGGCGGCGGCCGAGCATGTCGCCGAGGCGACCGAAGGCTATGGCGCCCAACGCGACTGCGAGCAGTGTCGAACTCGTCAGCATCGAAATCTGCCCGCCGGTGAGGTGGAACTGCGGGGTGGCCAGCAGGGTGACCGTGCCGATCACGTTGAGATCGTATGAGTCCGTGAAGAATCCGGCTCCCGCGGTCGCCGCGGCCTTGAAGTGGAATATGTCGAGCTTCGCGTCGTCGATCGACTTGGCGACGCCGGCATGGGCCGATGCGGAGGGCATGGCGTCGCGCCGCGGTCCGGGACTTGTCATGATAAGTACCGTCCACCACACGCTAGACGCAAGTCAACGACGTACCGCCATTTATGTTGATGTTCAATGATTAGTAACCTCAAGGATATTCAGTGGCCAGCGGGTCGAGCGCCGTTCCGGCGACATGTATAGTCAAGTACATGGCAATGGCGCTGCACGAGATGATCGCCGACAGCCTGCGGGAGCAGATCCGGGTCGGAGACCTGCCCGTGGGTTCCGAGCTTCCGTCGGAATCCCAACTCTGTGACCGCTGGAAAGCGTCACGCGGACCTGTCCGCCAGGCGCTGGCCGCCTTGCGTGCCGAGGGCGTCATCGCCGGCGGCCGCGGGAAACGGCCCGTCGTCTGTACGGCGTCGGTCGGCCAGCCGTTCGACACGCTGCTGTCCTATTCCGCGTGGGCCCATTCGATTGGGCGCACGCCCGGACAGCGCACGCTCGAATTGGCTTGGCGCCGAGCCGACGAACACGCGGCCTCGGTACTGCATCTCGACGAGGGAGCCCCGGTCGTGCAGATGTTGCGGTTGCGCTACCTCGACGGCGAGCCCGCGATGCTGGAACGAGCGACCTTCGTCGAGCACGTCGGTCGCCGGTTGTTCGACTTCGATTGCGACTCGGGGTCGCTGTGGGCCTACCTGCTGTCGCAGGGAGTGCGGTTCTCGACCGCCTCGCACGTCATCGACGCGGTCGCGGCCGACCGGATCGATGCGACGTATCTCGCTGTGGCGCAGGGCGATCCGCTACTGCGGCAGCAACGGAGTACCCGGGGCGCCGATGGTGAGGTCATCGAGTACCACGACGACCGCTATCTGCCGGGCATGGTCAGTTTCACGCTGGAGAACACCTTGGACGCGCGCTGCGCCCTGAGCCGAAACGCCAGGCCGGGAACGGAGGTCGACGCCCGATGACCACCCGGGTCGAACTGGCCGTGTTGGACATGGCCGGCACCACCATCGACGAGGGCCAGCAGGTCTACCGGGTCCTCGCCGAAACGGCGAACGCCTACGGAGCGTCGCCGTCCGAGGCCGACATCGCACGCTGGCACGGGGCGGCAAAGCACGAGGCGCTGCGGGCGCTGCTCACCCCATCAGGTGGCGCCCCGCCGAACGCGGACCTGCTGGACGCCGTCGTCGCTGACTTCCGTGCCCGGCTGACGTCCGCCTACGCGGCCTCTCCGCCGCGCCCGCTGCCCGGCATCACCGACGCGATGGCCGCGCTGCGATCCGAAGGTATCCGGATCGCTCTCACCACCGGGTTCGACCGTGACATCGTCGATTCGTTGTTAGCCGCTCTGGGCTGGGAAGGCGAGTCGACCGTGGACGCGGTCGTGTGTGGCAGTGACGTCGCGGCCGGACGCCCAGCGCCCTTCATGATCTTTCGGGCCATGGAGAAGCTCGGTGTCACCGACGTGTCCCGGGTACTCGTCGCCGGCGACACCCCGCGCGACCTACAAGCCGGAACCAACTCGGGTGCGGCGCTTGTCGTCGGCGTCCTGTCGGGGGCCGACGACGCCGTCGAGCTCGGCAGGTATCGACACACCCATCTGCTCGCGTCCGTGGCCGACCTGCCCGCGCTCCTCGAGGCCAGCAACCTGGCGGCCGGCCCCTCGTGACGCAGCCGATGCCGGTCGCGCACACGCTGGCGGCCGTGTGGCGTGGCGGTCCCGACGTCTCGGTGGAATCGGTGCCCGTTCCGCCGTTGCGGCCGGGCGATGTGTTGGTGCGAGTCCGGCTCGCCACGGTGTGCGGCAGCGACAGGCACACCGTGGGTGGGCGGCGCCGCCAGCCGTGCCCGTCGATCCTGGGTCACGAGGCCGTCGGTGAGATCGTGGCGCTGGGCGGCGGCCGGCCCGCGGCCGTAGACGGCCGGGCTTTGCGCGTTGGTCAACGCGTCATCTGGTGCGTGACGCTGCCCTGCGGCACCTGCGACCGGTGTCGCGCGGGCGTCACGGCGAAGTGCCGCGTCGTGCGCAAGGCCGGCCATGAGGCACTGGACTCCGAATGGGGACTGTCCGGCGGCTACGCCCAGCACGTTTTCCTTCCCCGCGGTTTGCCCATCGCGGTGGTCGACGACGACCTCATCGACGCGGTCGCCGCACCGGCGGCCTGTGCGACGGCCACGGTCATGTCCGTGATCGAACGCGCGGGAGACCTGAACGGGCGACGGGTGCTCGTGCTCGGCGCCGGCATGCTCGGTCTGACCGCGGTCGCCGCGGCCGGAATCGGTGGCGCCGCGGCGGTGACCGCCGTCGATCCGGACGTGGTCAGAAGGCAACTGGCGCGCAGATTCGGCGCCGGCGATGCGCGAGGTTCGGCATCCGGAGCCGGCACGTGCGACGTGTTGCTGGACTTGGCCGGCTTGCCGGCAGCGCTGGAAGGCGGGTTGGCCGCTCTCGACGTCCAAGGGATAGCCGTGCTGGCGGGTTCGGTCGCGCCGAACGCGCCCGTGGCGGTGGACGCCGAATCGGTGGTGCGCCGCCAACTGTCCATCCTGGGTGTGCACAACTACGAACCGCGGCACCTGACCGCGGCGCTGAGCTTCTTGCAGCGCACGCGCGAGCGTTTCCCGTGGCCCGAATTGGTCGCCGGCCCGGGGTCGCTTGCCGAGGTCGGCGCGTTGTTGACCGCACCCGCGGGACCTGCGCCGCGGTATGCGATAGCCCCGTAACACCGCCGGTGGCAGCACAGCCGGGTTTACCGCACCACAGCCGCGGGTAATTTCCCCGGCAACAACCTGATTCGGTGGGCGCCGATGTCCTTTGGTGCAGCGCCGCTGGAAGGACTGACCGTGAGCGCCAAACACCGCATGCCGGAGCCACCGGAGCAAAAGCCGACGCCGACCGACCGTGGTCGGCGACGCGGGCTTTCCGGCGCCGCGACGATGTGCGAAATCGTCTCCACTTCGCTGTTGGGCGCCGCGTGCCTGATGGCGCTGGTGCTCAACGCAGGCCACCCCGAGAAGCGCGCCGTTGCCGCCAATCTCGAGCCGCCGGCCGTCTCGCAGCCGGTGAGCCAGGAAGGAACCGTGGTGGCCGTGTCGGCGGACTCGGTGACCATGCGCGGCGCCGACGGGCACGTGCAGACGTATGGCTTCACCCCGAACACCACCGTCGTCAATCACGGTAACCGCCAACCCATCACGGCCGCACCGCGTTTCACGGTCAACGACAAAGTCGTTGTGGTCGGGACAATCGAGGGAGGCAAGGCCCTGGCCACCGCCGTGGCCTACCGCGGTGCAGGGCATGGCGAGGCCCCGCCGATGGATTACGGTGACGGCCAAGCGCTTCCGTCCGGCGCCGCCTGATCACACCGCGGCGCTAGTCTGGTGGCGACCCGGACATAGGAGGCGCCGTGAGCGGGCACCAAGCGAAGATGATCATCTTGTCGACTGACGACCTCGACGCGTCGATTCGGTTCTACAGCGAAACCCTTGGCATGCCGCTGAAGTTTCGCGACGGCGCGCACTTCGCGGCCCTCGACGCGGGCCCGGTCACGCTGGCGCTGGCGACCGCGGTGGACCATCCCATCCCCGGGCAGGTCGTGGTCGGCATCAAGACCGCGGACGTCGACGCCGCGGCCAAGGCCGTCGAGGCCAGCGGTGGCGGCATCGTGCACGGCCCCTACGACGACGCCCACGAACGACGGGCCGTGGTCTATGACAACAAGGGCAACGGCCTGGTCTTCTACAAACCACTGACCAAGTAGCCGCGCTTTTGCCGAGAGTGCCTCTGCGGCACTACTTTCCGGTGCGTTCGCGGTGCTTGCAGCCCGGCCAGCAGCACGGCCGGCGCTTGCCCTCCTCCAGCTCCTCCTGGGTCCGGCGGATGCGGCGCTCCCGAGTTGCCTGCTGCTTGGCATCCTCGACCCAACAGATGAACTCGTTTCGGGCCAACGGCGTGATGTCGCGCCAGGCGCCAAGCGCGGTGGCGTTGCCGATCAACGCGTCGCGCAGATCCGCGGGCAATTTGTGCACCACCCCGCCGGGCACCCGCTGGCCGCTCATCGATCCGCCAAATGCGCGCTGTCATCGTTTAATTCGTCGCGGCGCAACGTCATCGGGGTGATGGCGGGAACGTCGCCGCCCGCGACCACGGCGCGGGTGATCGGGGTGAGCGCTGAGAACAGCGTCTCCACCTCGTCGTCGCTGAGCGGGTCGAGCGCGGACAGGGCCAGCGTGTCGGTCATCAATTCGATGTGGTCCTTCAGTTGACGCCCGGCCGGGGTCAGCGCTCCGCCGTCGTCGAGCAGCCCCCGCTCGGCGAGTCGTTGCTCGTGGTGACGCCAGGATGCCTCGTCGTAGTCACGGGTGCGGGCGAGGTAGTCGCGAGACACGTTGCCGGCCGCGGCATGTAGGACGTTCGATTCGCGCCCGGAGATGCCGGCCGCGGCGAGCACGGCCACGTGGGCGTCGCCGCGGTGCTCGCGCAACAGCGTGGTGGCGTGCCACAGCGCCGACAATGGATCGTCCGGCCAGGGCAATGCCAGATTCGCCGCGAACAGGGGACGCCCATCCAGGGGCGCGTGGCGGGCCGCCTTGCCCGCCAGTTCGGCTGCGACGCGGACCTTTTCGTCGGCGCCGAGTCCGTAGCGGCGTAACGCCGCCACCGCGGATTCGTGCCTGGCCTGCAACGCGGCCTGCGGGCCCGCGATCTCCCACGCCGCCGGCAGTGCCTTGGCGACCCGTTCGGGGGCGAAATTGTAGAAGATCGCCGTGACCAACTCCCGGGTCGCGGCGCCCAGCGGCGCCGAGCGGGCCGCGAAATAGCCCATCCAAAAACCCCGATAACCGAGCGCGTCCAACGCCGCCCGCGCTTCGGGCGCGAAATACGTCACCGCGTGCACCGGTTCGTAGCGATCGAAGAAGCGTCGGGCCAGCACCGGTTGTCTCCGCATGCTCGCAGTTAACCACTGGCGCCGGCCCCGACCAAGCACGGATCTGCGCGGCGTGAAAACGCCTCAGCCTAGGCTCGAGGCGTGACCATCCCCTACGACCGGCCCCTGCGCGAGCGGATCCGGAACAATCTGGCCGGCCATAGCCGCCGCGCGGTGACCGACCCGACGAAGCGGCACGCGGCCGTCGCGGTGGTGCTCGTCGACTCCGAGGTGGGGGAGGACCGGGTGGACCCGGTGGCGGTGGACGATTGGAATGCCGGTCGCCCGTTGCCCGCGGCCCACCTGGACGGCCGCATGGTCGATGTCTCCGGCGGCGCCGCTTTTCTGCTGTGCCGCAGGGCCTCTCGTCTCAGCACGCACGCGGCACAGTGGGCTCTGCCCGGCGGCCGCCTCGACCCTGGCGAGACCGTGGTCGACGCGGCGCTGCGCGAACTGCGCGAGGAGGTCGGCGTCGAGCTGTCCGATTCGACGGTCCTGGGCCTGCTCGACGACTACCCCACCCGATCCGGATACGTGATCACGCCGGTGGTGCTCTGGGGAGGCGGGCGGCTCGAGCTACATCCCGCACCCGACGAGGTGGTGGCGGTCTACCGGGTGGGGTTGCACCAACTGCAGCGCGACGACTCGCCGCGGTTCATCACCATCCCGGAGAGCCCACGGCCGGTCGTGCAGATCCCGCTGGGCAACGACCTCATCCACGCACCGACGGGCGCCGTGCTGCTGCAGCTGCGGTGGCTGGGCCTGGAGGGGCGGGGTGATCCGGTCGACGGGTTGGAACAACCGGTGTTTGCGTGGAAGTAGTTACAGCGCAACCTCTTCGAGAGGCGCCTGGGCGATGAGCGGCCGGCTCGGGATGCTCTCGCGGAGAACGGGGGCCACTTCGGACTGGAACAGCTCGAGGCTGCGGCGCTGTTGGTCGCGCGTCACCCCGTCGGCATCGGCGGACAGATGCATCACCTCGTGCCCGAGTTCCCGGTGGTAGCGCCCGACCTTGTCGATCACCTGCGCGGGACTGCCCACCAACGCCGAGCTTCGCTCGACGAAGTCTTCGATCGACTCGAACACCACGGGAAGGCCGGTGCGGCGCGCGAACGCCAGACGCGCCTCGAACATCGGCCGGTAGGTCGCCACGGCGTCCTGTGAGTTCCGGGTGATGTAGAACCCGGCGGTTCCCGCGCCGACGAGGGCGTCCTCGGGCCGGTGGCCGTAGAACTCCCACCGCTGCCGGTAGTGACGAACCAGCTCGGCGTACGGCTCGATGGGATTGCTGACATTGGCGGAGAAGATCGGATCGCCGTGGCGCGCCGCGAGATCGACGGAATCCTTGCTCGTCGCGCTGCCGTGCCAGATCCGGATGCGGCGCTGCAACGGGCGGGGAAGTGCCTTGGCGTTGACGAGTGGCGGACGGAACCGCCCTGACCACGTCACGTTCTCACTGTCCCACAGCAGGCGAAACAGCTCGTAGCCTTCGCGATTGCGGTCCCACTGATCCTCGGGGGTCACGTGGAACAGTTCGGCCTGCGCCGCTCCGTTGCCCTTTCCGATGATCAGTTCGAGCCGCCCACCGGACAGATTGTCCAGCGTCGAGTAATCCTCGAAGGCGCGCACCGGATCAAGCAGGCTCAGCGTGGTAACCCCGGTGAACAAGGCGATCTTCGAGGTGCGCGCCGCGATGTTGCTGAGCACCACCGGTGGGGAGGACGAGATGAACGGGTCTTCGTGACGCTCACCGACAGCGAAGCCGTCGAACCCGAGTTCCTCGGCGAGCACGGCTTTGTCGAGGACATCACGCAGCCGATCGGCCGGGCTCGACTTCAGCCCGGAGACCGGGTCCGGAACATGGGTGATGAGTGTGATCAGCAGAAATCTCACGTCCGGCCCTCTCGGAATCCTCAGCGCCCAACCGCGATCGACTCGGCCGATGACCGGCCGCGCCGGCGCGCGGGTCTCGCCACCACGGGGTAAACGCCGTCGCGGAGCCTCCCATTCCCGAACGCAGCGGCGGCCCGTTACGCCGCCCGGCGCCTGCGCCCGCTACGGCCTCGGGTGTGATGCGGTAGCGGCCGCATCGGCGCAGTCGGATCGAAACCATGCGGCGGCGCCGCATTATCGTGGATCCGGCGCACCGAACAGCGAGCCGGCCAATTCGCCCAGCGACGTGCCCGAGACGTCCCACGCGCCGGTGGACTCGACCGGTGATTCCCGCCCCGGGCCGTATTCGTCGGGCCGCGCGACGTAACCGGTCGCCAGGCCGGCGTTTTGGGCGGCGTCCAGGTCGGAGGGGTGCGCCGCGATGAGCATCACCTCACCCGGTTCCAGGCCAAGGAAACGTGCGGGAGTGTGGTAGGCGCGCGGGTCGGGCTTGTAGGCCTTTTCGACATCGGAACCGAGCACGACGTCCCACGGCAGGCCGGCGTACTTGGCCATCTCGACCAGCAGCCCGGTGTTGCCGTTGGACAGCGGCCCGACGATCACGTGTCGCTTCATGGCCGCGATACCGTCGACGCTGTCCGGCCACGGCGGCAGCCAGCGCCACGAGCGGGCGAGTGCGTCGACCTCGTCGCCGGGCAGCCCGCCGACAGCGACGCCGAACTGCTCGAGCGATGCGAGGAGGTTCTCTCGATGCAGGATATCCAGTGACACGAATTCCCGGCGGCCCGAACGGATTTCGGCCATCGAGGGCAGGTATCGGCTCCGCCAGTCGATTGCGAACGCGTCCGGGTCGAGGCTGACGTCGTGGCGTCGGGCGAATTGTCGTACCGTGGCGGTGATTCCGGATCGCCAATCGACGACTGTTCCGAAGGTATCGAAGAAAACGGCGCGTACGGCCCGGCCGGTCGAGGGCGAGCGGTATTCGGTCATTCCTCAGGCTAGCGCCGCGGCCGGCGGCGCAGCCGCGCACCGGCACGTAATCTCGCCGTGGAGGATGGCGACTTCAGGAGGGGGCGGGGCGATGGCGGAGCGGGACGATCGCCGATACGTGATCATCGGTGCCGGAGCCATCGGCGGCACGCTGGGCGGATTGCTGGCGAGGGCAGAAACTTCCACCGTCTTGGTTGCCCGCGGCCGGCATGCCGAGGTGCTGGCGGCCGATGGCTTGACGCTGCGGACGCCGGACGGCACGTGGCGCACACCGGTCACCGTCGCGTCGCGGCCCGACCAGGTGCAACTGACCGAGCGCGACGTGCTGGTCTTCACGACGAAAACCCAGCAACTCGACGCGGCCTTGCAGGAGTGGGTCGACCGCCCGGTGCGCGGAACGCGGGGCACCGCAGGCGAATTGCTGCCGGCGATGACCGCGCTCAACGGTGTTGCCGCCGAGGAGAAGGCGCTGCGCTACTTTGCTCGCGTGTTCGGCGTCTGTGTGTGGTTGCCTGCCGTGCACGTCGAACCCGGGGAGGTGATCGTGCGGTCGTGGCCGGTGGCCGGCCAGTTTCACATCGCACGGTGGCCCGCGGGAGCGGGCGAGGCGGCCGATGCCGACCTGCTGACCGGCCTCGCCGAGGCCTGGAGCGAGGCGGGCATCCGCACCCGAATCACACCCGACGTCGCCCCGTGGAAGTACAACAAGTTGCTGAGCAACCTCGGAAACGGGGTGGGGGCGCTGACCGCCGGCGCGACCGACGCCGGCGAGATACTCGACGCGCTGCGGGCCGAGGGTGAAAATGTCTTGTGCTCTGCGGGAATCGAATTCGTGCCGTTCGAAACGTCGCGGGCGGTGCGAGCGGACGGTCCGGTCATCCGCCCCGTCCCCGGATGGGACGGTGGGCCGAGCAACTCGACCTGGCAGTCGTTCAGCCGTAACACCGGCAACGTCGAGACGGATTTCTTCAACGGCGAGATCGCCCGGATCGCGCACCGGCACGGCACCAGGGCCCCGCTGAATGCCGCCGTAGCCCGCGCGGTGCGCATGGCGGTGCGCGATGGCGCGGGTCCGGGGTGCTACTCCGTCTCGCAGTTGAGCGAACTGCTCGGGGCAGCGGCGGGCGCCTCGTCGTAGGACCGATCGGGGCACTCAACCGGCCGGCGTACGATATCGTTAGTTGTGCGAACGAATCGTGCCGCGCCTGGTTGATGACTTGATGGGAGGCTGTTGTGGCCCGAAGTGCCGGCGATACCTGGGACATCGTGACGAGTGTCGGCTTCACCGCGTTGGCCGTGTGCGCGGCGCGTGCCCTCGACGCCGGGCTGCGGCCGCCGCTGGCGAACGACGACTTCGCCGCCGGCTTCGTGGCCGCCGCCGGTGAGCCGAACCTTATTGCGGCAGTGGACAAGACGGACATGACCAGCGCGGCGGCCTTCAATGCACAGTGGGTGGGGGTGCGCACGCGATTCTTCGACGAGTTTTTCGCCGAGGCCAGTCGGTCCGGCACCCGCCAGGCCGTCATACTGGCCGCCGGGTTGGATTCTCGCGCCTACCGGCTGCAGTGGCCCGCCGGCCATACGGTGTACGAAGTCGATCAGCCGCGGGTGCTCGAATTCAAACAGCGGGTCCTCGACCAGCGGGGGGCCGTCCCGTCGACGCGGCGCGTCACCGTCGCCACCGATCTGCGTGACGATTGGGCGGGTGAGCTGATTGCGGCCGGCTTCGACCCCGGCCAACCGACGGCGTGGGCGCTCGAGGGGTTGCTGCCCTATCTGCCCGGGGCCGCGCAGGACGCGCTCTTCGACAAGCTGCACGAGTTGTCGGCCGCCGGTAGCCACCTAGCCGCCGAGCTCGGGCCGGCCCCCGGCGAAGTGCAGGAATTCGCCGACAACGTCCCCACCATCAGCCAGGACACCGACCACCCGCCGGTCGCCGAGCTGTGGTACGACGATCCGCGCACCGACACCAAAGCGTTTCTTGCCCAACATCATTGGCGGGTCACCGGCGTGGACCTGGTCGACAAGGCCGCCACCGAATACGGACGGCCCTTCCAGGATCTGCCGGTAGTGTTCGATCGGTTGCTGCGCACCAAGTTCTTCACCGCGGTCCGCGAACGCTGAGCCGCATCACCGGCGAGTGGCCGGCACGCGGCGGTCGAGAATGCTCAGCGCGCGTTCGGCCCACCGAATGTTCTCCTGTTCGAACGAGATTCCCCGGCTCAGCGTCAAATAGGGGCCAATTCGTTCGGTTCGGGCCAGGTATTCCTCTTCGCTGTGGCCGTCCAGCATGCGCGCCCGCAAACGTTCGTAACGTTGCACTTTGGCGCTCGCCCAGTGCAGCCGGTCGCGGATGAACTCGCGGACGGCCTCGATGTCACCGGCGTCGGCGGCTTGAACCTTGACCAGTAGCTCGTCACGGATCACCGAAGGTTTCGGCGCCTTGGTCGTGAACTGGCGGATCGCGTCCCGGCCGGCTTCGGTCAGGGAGAACATGCGCTTGTTGGGCCGGCGTTCTTGCTGCACGAGCCGGGCCTGGATGAGCCCTTGCTCAGCGAGCCGGTCGAGTTCGCGATACAGCTGCTGCGGGGTCGCCGGCCAGAAGTTTGCGACGGAAGCATCGAAGTCTTTGGCCAGGTCGTATCCGGACGATTCGCCCTCGAGAAGGGCGGCCAACACCGCGTCACGCAGCGACATCGGTCGATGCTACAACGACGCGACTACTCAACAAAGTGACTAATCGCACTCTGGACATCGCGCGGCGGGCGCCCTAGCGTCGATCCCGCACGTACTCAACTAGTTGACTATGCGAGGTCGCTCATGCACCCGTTCCGCAAAGCCGTCGAAGAGCGCGGCGAGGAGGCCATCCGGGCGATGCTCGCCGACACCGTGGTCTTCACCAGCCCGGTGGCGTTCAAGCCCTACGTCGGCAAGCCGATCACCGCCGCCATCCTGCGCGGGGTGTTGCGGATCTTCGAGGACTTCCGCTACGTCCGCGAGATTCACGACCCCGGCGGGCGCGACCACGCTTTCGTGTTCGAGACCGGCATAGCCGGGGCTCCCGGGGTGAAGATCACCGGATGCGACTTCCTGCACTTCGACGACGACGGACGCATCGACGACTTCATGGTGATGGTGCGCCCGCTGTCGGGCGCGACGGCCTTGTCCGAGGCGATGGGCGCCCAATTCGGTCGCATCCAGCAGGAGGCGCTGGAATTGGCCAATCAATCCGGCACCGCGTAGAAGTATGACCATGCGGATTGGACTGAGCATCAACTATGCGGGCGGATTCAAGGACGTCGCCGCCGAGGTGGCCGACCTGGAACGCGCCGGGCTGGACATTGTCTTTGTGCCCGAGGCATATTCGTTCGATGCGGTGAGCGCGCTGGGTTACCTGGCCGCCAGCACCGAACGGGTCGGGCTGGCCTCGGGCATCCTGCAGCTCTACACCCGAACCCCGACCCTCACCGCGATGACCGCCGCCGGCCTGGACTACGTCTCCGACGGGCGTTTCACCCTGGGCCTGGGCGCTTCCGGTCCGCAGGTCATCGAGGGATTTCACGGTGTTCCCTACGACGCCCCGATCGGCCGGACTCGCGAAGTCATCGAGATCTGCCGGCAGGTGTGGCGACGCGAGACCGTGCAACACCAGGGCAAGCACTACACGATCCCGCTGCCCGCCGACCAGGGCACCGGCCTCGGCAAACCGCTCAAGCTGATCAATTCCCCTGTCCGGGAGCGTATTCCGATACTGGTGGCCGCGCTGGGACCCAAGAACGTCGAACTGGCCGCCGAGATCGCCGAGGGCTGGCAACCGATCTTCTATCTGCCCGAAAAGGCGCAGGACGTGTGGGGGGACTCCCTGGCCGCCGGCCGGGCCAAGCGCGACCCCGAGCTTGGTGACCTCGACATCTACGCCGGTCCCGTCCTGGCCATCGGCGAAAACGTCGAGCCGCTAAGGGAATTCGTCAAACCGCACCTGGCCCTCTACATCGGCGGGATGGGAGCCAAGGGCAAGAACTTCTATCACGCCCTGGCCACCAAATACGGCTACGGCCCGCAGGCCGACCGGATCCAGGAGCTTTACCTGGCCGGCGACAAGGACGGCGCCGCCAAGGTGGTGCCCGACGATCTGGTGCGCGACGTCAACCTGATCGGCACCCGCGAATTCGTCAAGGAGCGGCTGGCGGCGTTCCGTGAGGCGGGGGTCACCACCCTCAACGTGGCGCCCATCGCGTCGACCACGGCGGAGCGAATCAAGCTGATCGAGACGCTGCGCCAACTGGTTTGATCGCCGGCGCGGGCCGCGAGGAATCAGTCCTGGCGGTGGCTGTCTCGGCGTAACCGCACCGCCCGGGCGACCGCCGTTACGGTGGCCAGCACGGCCATCACGGACAGGATCACCACCGAAACCGCCGAGCCGACGGTGGCCAGGATCAGCGGCAGGGCAAAGCCGACGTACGTGACGACGTAGAACACTCCGGTCAGAGCCCCGCGCAGGCGTGGCGGCGCGGCGGCCTCGAGGTCGATCAGGCCTTCACGCAGGCACAGGCCCGAGGCGCAGCCGAGAACCACAAACAGCGGGAGACCCAACGTCGGGGTCAGCGCCGGGGGCGCCAGTGCGGCTACCGTGTAGCCGAGCGCCGCCAGCACCGCACCGACGGTGCCAGACTGCGGACCCCACCGAAGCGCGCGGGCCAGAACCTGTACGACGCCGCTGACACCGTTGACGATCAGGGTGGCCGTGCCGGCCGCCAGGGGAGCCGCGAGCGCGGTGTGCAGCCGGGTGGGGATGGTGACGAATCCCAGTGTCGCCGAGGCGTACACCCATGGCGCCAGCGGTATGGCCCAACTCAGGGCCCGGCTGACTCCCCGCGCGGCCGGGGCGGCCGGGGCTACCCGCCCCGAGTCGTACCCGGCGGCCGGGCGCGCCTCCTCGGCGCGGCGGGCCGCACCGATGACGGCGCACGTTGCCAGCACCACGATGGCAGCGGCGACGGCGAACGACACCCGGATGCCGGATCGTCCGGCCCACGCGATGAACCCACCGACGAACGGTCCGACGGCGAAACCCGCCGTGAGTACCGCCCCGGCGGTCGCGGCGCCGGCGGGGCCGCGCAGATCCGAGGCCCACGCGGTGCACGAACTGATCGCGAGGCCCACACCGATCCCGACGATCAGGCGACCCAGCAGCAGCGCGCCCGCGTGCTGGGACAGCAGCATGACCGCCGTTCCCGTCAGCGCGGCCACCGATCCGGTCAGCGCCACCGGCCGGCGCCCGAGCGTGTCCGACGCGCGCCCGCCCACGAGCAACCCGGGAAGCAATCCCAGCGCGTAGATGCCGAAGATCCCGTCGAGGGTGGTCGTGCTGAGGTGGGCCCGGTCGCTGATCACCGGCATCAGCCCGACGAAGTGGTTGGCGACCCATCCCGTTGCCAGCAGCAGCGCCAGCACGCTGACGAACAGCGCCCCCGTACCCGCCGCCTCGCGCCCGGCTCCGGTGACGCCGCCGCGGCCGCTGCGCACATTCGACGAGGTCACTGAGCTTCCTCCCCTTTCAGACCTGATGCGCATACGCGGCCGACCGCCGATGGTAGAACGCGAGGTCACCCGGGCGGTTATTCCCACTGCGCGCAACCGGACGCGGCGGCGCCGCGATGTGGCCGCTGCCACGCCGTCCCTGCAAACACGGCGGTCATCGGTCCGGGCCGCCATTCGGGGTTTGAAATCAGGCGATTTGGTGTACTGATACCACTACTCGCACCCAGGAAGGCAAATGATGAAGTATATTGCGGCAGCTGCGATCGCGATCTCCGTCCTGCTGTCCAGCGCGTGTTCGGCCTCTCAGGTCATCAACACCGGCGGGGACACCAAGTGCAAGGACTTCACCACGCAGGACGAGAAGAAGCAGAACGACGAAGTGAGCAAGATGCTCAAAGACAAGAGCGGTAACGACCCGACCAATGTGGAGATTTCCGCCACGCGCCTGTCGGTGACGACCTACTGCCAGACGCTCGGCAAGCCGGACACCAAGATCTCCGAGGCGCCGCACGGCTGACGCCAGCTGACCACGGCACACAGCCGGTTCCCGCTCGCTCGGGAGCCGGCTGTCTGCGTTCCGGGGGCATCGGGCACCGCCGCCGCGCCGACGCAGTTCGGGTCAAGGCGATCCATATTCTTGCACCAGGGCATCGGTGCGGAAATGATGACACCGATTTGTCCCAGCATGCCGCTGCGGCCTGACCGAGTCGCTCGCTGACGACTCGCGCCGCGGGGCCGCCGTCCTCCTAGAAAGGTAGCTCGTGAGCGCCCTTTCTACCGAGCCGATTCCCCTGACGGTCCCGCACGGCACCGTGGCCGCGCCGCGGCCCGGCCGCCGCCGGATCCTGTCGCCCACATTGCCGTTGGCATTGCTCGGCTTCGTCCTGTTCCTCGGCGGCTGGTATCTGAGCGTCGACGTGCTGGCGCTGCCGCGATTTCGCGGCCTTCCCGGTCCGACCGAGGTGATCCGGGAGTGGCTCAGCCCGAACCCGGCCTACGGCACATCCATTTTCACGGCGTCGTATTACGAGCACATCTGGGCGAGCGTTCGGCGCGTAGCCCTGGCCTTCGCGGCGGCGCTGGTCACCGGAATCCCGCTCGGCCTGCTGCTGGGGTGGTCATCGCGATTTCGTCAGTACACCTTTCCCATCTTCGAGTTGATCCGACCCATCCCCATCCTCGCGTGGGTTCCCTTGGCAATGCTGATGTTTCACAGCAGGGAGGGCTCGGTCATTTTCCTGACGTACCTGGCAGCGTTCTACGCGGTCACGTTGAACACGTTGCTCGGGGTCCAGTCGATCGACCAGAACCTGATTCGGGCGGCGCAGTGTCTGGGCGCCGGCCCGCGCGAGGTGCTGCGCACCGTGGTGATTCCGGGATCGCTGCCCTACATCTTCACCGGCCTGCAGATCGGCATGGGCGTCGCATGGTTCTCGTTGGTCGCGGGGGAGATGATCGCCGGCCAGTTCGGCCTCGGTTATCTGATCAACGCCTCGTACACGACCACCCGCTACCCGACGATCGTGATCGCGATGATCACCCTCGGTGTGATCGGTTTCGCCAGCAGCGCTTTGATCCGACTGCTCGGTGACCGGCTGATGGCCTACCGGGCCCGGAGCATCGGGTCATGAGCGGGGGAAACCTCGTCCTGAGCGGTGTCGGCAAGGCGTACCGGACGACGGGCACCCCGGTGGTGGCGGTGGAGGATTTCAGCCTCGACATCGCCGCGGGCGAACTGCACGTCATCGTCGGACCGTCGGGATGCGGAAAGAGCACGCTGCTGGGAGCCGTCGCCGGATTCACCGACATCACCTCGGGCCGAATCCAACTGGACGGCGAATTGCTCTGCGGCCCAGGTCGTCCCACCGCGACGATCGGCCCGGACCGGGTAGTGGTCTTCCAGGACAGCACCTTGTTCCCGTGGTTCACGGTCGCCGAGAACGTGAGCTACGGCCTGGTGGCCCAGCGGCGACTGAGCCGCCGGGACGCGGCCGAGATCGCCGTCGAGCGCCTGCACAACGTCGGCCTGGGCGAGGTGGCGCGCAGTTACCCGGGCGAACTGTCCAGCGGCGTGCAACGCCGCGTCGAGATTCTGCGCGCGCTGGTCATGGAGCCGACCGTGCTGCTGCTCGATGAGCCGTTTCGGGGGATGGACGCGATCTCGCGCTCCGCGATGCACGATGCGCTGCTGCAGATCTACGACAAGTCCGCCGTCACAGTGCTTTTCATCACCCACGACATCGAGGAAGCCGTCTACCTGGGCAGTCGTGTCACCGTGATGACGACCCGGCCCGGCCGGGCCAAGACCACGATCGAGGTCGACCTCGACCGCCCGCGCGACCGCGACCTGATCACCGCACCCTACTTTCGTGAACTCGTCGGCGAGGTCTCCGAGGCGGTTCGCGACGAAGCCAAGCGTGCCTTCGACGCGGGCGAGCGGGAGATGGCGCAGTGACGACGCTGTTCCGGCGCGCCGACCACGCGGACGCATCGGCGCTGAGGCGCGGCGCGATCGGCATCGTCGTCTTCGCCGCCGGCTGGGAGCTGGCCACCCGGCTCGGCAACTGGATCGGTGTCAGCGTGCCCGTGGTGGGGCAGCTACCGGCGCCCTCCGCGGTGATCGTCGACTTCCTGAAACTCCTTGCCAGGCCGGGCTATTGGAACAGCTGGTCGCTGTCGTTTCAGCGAGTGCTGGCCGGCTTCGCCGTGGCGCTACTGGTGGGCGGCACGCTAGGCCTGCTGATGGCGACCCGTCCCTGGTTCAAACGCGTGGTGTTCCCGGTATTCGAATCGCTGCGGCCGGTACCGCCATTGGCGTGGGTGCCGATCGCGATCATCTTCTGGCCGACTCAGGAGCTGTCCATCACCTTCGTGACCTTCCTGGGTGCACTCTTTCCGATCGTGCTCAACACGGTCGGCGGTGCCGAACAAATCGACCGCAGGCACGTGCTGGCCGCGCGGTCGATGGGCGCAAGCCGCTCATACGTCTTTCGACGGGTGCTGCTGCCCGCGCTGCTGCCGTCATTGGTCACCGGGGCGGCCGTCGGCATGGGCATCACGTGGGAGGTGGTGGTGGCCGCCGAGCTCATTTCCGGCGGCGGCCAGCAGTCCGGTGACGGCGGGCTGGGCTTTCTGGTGTGGAACGCCTACGAGGGCAACAACTTACCGCGGGTCGTCGTGGCGATGATCAGCCTGGGCATCGCGGGCTACCTGTCGAGCGGCCTCGTGCGCGCGCTGGGAAACCGCCTCATGCCATGGCGGCGCGTGGCGGCATGACCGGAAACCGGACCGGCGCGGTCCTTTTCGATCGCGTGTCCTTCCACGTCCGTAAGGGACGGGAGGACGTCCACGTCGTCGACGACTGCTCGCTGCGCATCGAACCCGGCGAGATCGTCGCGATGATCGGACCCTCGGGCGGTGGCAAGACGACCATCGGATACCTGCTGGCTGGTTATCACCGGCCCAGCAGCGGCCTGATCGCCGTCGACGGCAAAGAGGCCCGCGGACCCTCAGCCGACCGCCTGCTGCTGTTTCAAGAGAACGCGCTGATGCCGTGGCTGACGACCGCCGAAAACGTCATGTTCGGACCGCGTGCGCGCGGCGCGGACAGGGTGGCGGCGCGGCAGCGCGCGGATGCCGTCCTGGCTCGGGTGGGACTCGCCGAATTCGCCAACCGTTATCCCGCAGAGCTTTCCGGCGGCATGCGGCGCCGCGCCGAGTTGGCTCGCGCGCTGATCAACGAGCCCGCGGTGCTGATCCTCGACGAGCCCTTCCGGGGACTCGACGCGATGACCCGCGAGCTGATGCAGGAGTACACGGCCGAACTCCTTGCCGAGCAAGGCCGGACGGTCCTGTTCATCACCACGGATCTCGACGAGGCGCTGCTGCTTGCGGACCGGCTGCTGGTGATGACGGGGCGTCCCGCCCGGGTGCGCGAGGAGTTCGCCATCGAGCTGGCCCGCCCCCGCCAGCGGATCGATCTACTGAACGACGACCGCCTGCAAGACATCAAACACCGTGCCATGGAGCTGTTGCGAGCCCCGACAGCTGCGCACCGCTGACGACAGAAAGACGCCGATGCGACTGAAACACACCCTCGCCGTTGCCCTGATAACGATGCAGACCGCCGTCGGCTGCGCGGCTGTCGGCAATATCGGCGGCAAAGACATCGTCTCTGGCGGCGGGGCGGTGCACCTCACCGTCGGCTACCAGCCGTATTACACCGAGGCGTGGTCGGGTGTCGTCATGCGGGGCAAGGAATTCTGGAAGAAGTACCTGCCGAGCGGCTCGACGGTGGACTTCCAGGTCGGCCTGCAGGGCTCGATCGTGGTGAGCCAGCTGCTGGCCGGCAAACAGCAGATCGGCTACGTGGGCGACATGCCGTCCATCGTCGGGGTGAGCAAGCGCAGCACCCGAGACTTGCGAATCGTTGCCACACTGGGGCTTTCAGAAGACCAATGCGGCGTGTTCCTGGTGCGGCCCGACGCGCCCAACTTCGCCAACCAACGCGACGCGCTGGCCTGGTTCAACGGCAAGACCGTCGCCACGCCACAGGGCAGCTGCACCGACCGTATCGCCCAGGCCAGCTTCGATGCCCTGGGCATCAAACCGGCCGCCTATCTCAACCAGAGCATCGAGGTGATCACGTCGAGCTTCCAGAACCACACCATCGACGCCGCCATCGTCTGGGAGCCGGTGCCGTCGAAACTGATCAACGCCGGACTGGCCAAACGCGTTGCGAGCGGCGCGCTTACCGGCCAGCACGACGGCGGATTCCTGGTAATGGACAAGGAGTTCACCGACAGGCATCCCGACATCGCCAAGAGCTGGCTGAAGGCGGAACTCGACGCCCAGCGTTACCTCGCCGATCCGGCCAATGCCGACGAGATCGTGCGCCTCGCCCAGAGCCAAACGGAGGGCTATTCCGCGGCCGACCTGCGCGACTCGCTCTACCGCAAATGGCCCGCCGACCAAGGCGGCAGCACCGAGGGCATCCGGCTGCGCCTTCCGTTCGCGCCCACCGGTGAGAGCGCCGACCTGATCAAGACGGCTACCGACTTCCTCTACCGCATCAAGGCGATACCGGCGGCCACGCTGCCCGACGGTGCGGTCCAGCCGGATACCGCCACCGCGGTGCTGCGCGACGCCGGGCTCAATCCGGCCGTCGGCGCGGGATTCGTTCGGGCGCAATAGGCCACATTCGAATCATGATCAATGCAAACCTGGCGGCCGGCCGGGGACGTCCCTAGGCTGCCCGGGTGACGACGAGCAATCCGGCACCGGCGCGTGTGTCACTTCGCGGCGTCAACCGCACGTTCGGCACGCACACCGTGCTGCACGACGTCGACGTCGAAATCGAACCGGGCGAGGTCGTCGCCTTGCTGGGGGCGTCGGGCAGCGGCAAATCGACGCTGCTGCGACTGATCGCCGGCCTGGACCTGCCCACCGCCGGACGGATCGAGATCGACGGCGAATCCGTCCGGGGGATCGACCCGCGCTGCGCCGTGGTGTTCCAGGAACCCCGCCTGCTGCCCTGGCGGTCGCTGTCGGCCAACGTCGAGTTCGGCCTGACGCCGGGTGCTGGGCGGTCGAAAGGCCTTGCCGCAGTGCAGCACTGGCTGGACGTCGTCGGCCTGACCAAGTTTCGCGATCACTACCCGCGGCAGGTGTCCGGCGGTATGGCGCAACGCGCTGGCCTGGCCCGGGCTCTGGCCCGGCGCCCCAGCGTCCTGCTGCTCGACGAGCCGCTGGCCGCCCTCGATGCGTTGACCCGCCTGCGCATGCAGGACCTCCTGGACACGGTGCAACAAGAGGCCGGCACCACCACGGTGCTGGTGACGCACGACGTGGACGAGGCGGTGATTCTCGCCGACCGGGTTCTGATCCTGCGCGCCGATGCGACCGGCGGCGCCGGGATCGTCGCGGAATTCGACATCCCGATTCCCAAACCACGCGACCGCGGCTACCCGCGCATCACCGCGCTGCGTGATCAGCTACTGGACGAACTCGGCGTGCCCCGACGCAGTGGTGCAACCGCGTCGTCCGCGATCGATGAGGAGGCGAAAACGTCGTGAAACGGCGGTATCTGACGACGATGGCGATGGCGGCCGTAACAGTTGCCGCGGCGTCGGCCTGCGGTTCGAGCAATGGCACGGCGACGGCGAAGGACCTGCACCTGGACTACGCCTACTACAACCCGCTGAGCCTGGTCATCCGCGATCAGCACCTGCTCGAAAAGCAGGGTTATAACGTCACCTGGGTGTTGTCGCAGGGCAGTAACAAGGCCAACGAGGGGCTACGGTCGAAGGCCCTGGACTTCGGCTCCACCGGCGGTTCGCCCGCCCTGTTGGCGCGGGCCAATGGCACACCGATCAAGACCGTCGACGTGTACGCCAAAGGGGAGTGGACGGCGCTCGTTGTCGCCAAGAACTCACCCATCAACTCCGTGGCCGACCTGAAGGGCAAGAAGGTCGCGGTCACGAAGGGGACCGACCCGTACTTCTTCCTGTTGCAATCGCTTGCCACGGCGGGGCTTTCGCCCGCCGACATCGAGGTCGTCAACCTGCAGCATGCCGACGGCAAAACCGCTCTGGAGCGCGGCGACGTCGACGCGTGGTCCGGATTGGACCCGTTCATGGCCGAGACGATTCAGCAGCAGGGTTCCCGCATCATCTACCGCAACCCCGATTTCAACTCCGGCGGTGTCTTGAACGTGCGTGAGGACTTCGTCTCGGTGCATCCCGATTCCGTCCAGTTGGTGGTCAATACCTACGAGGAGGCCCGCAAGTGGGCGACGAAGCACCCGGCCGAGCTGGCGGCATTGCTGGCCTCGCAGGCGAAAGTACCGCTGAGCGTGGCGCAAGAGGAGCTGGGCCGAACGGCGTTGGACATCTCGCCGGTGCCGGACGATTCGCTGCGCGCGGTGCTGACCAGGGTGGTGCCGCTGGCCGTGGCGGACGGCGACATCAAATCCGAGGACGCCGGCCGCAGCGCACTGAACACACTGTTCGAGCCGAAGTTCGCCCAGCAGGCGCACTGACGCCGAAGGCCGGGCGGCTGGCGAAATTGCCGGTGGCGCTGGTCGGCCTGATCGTTCCGGTATTGCTGCTGGTGATCTGGCAGCTTGCCACGGCGGTCACCGGGTTCTTCGCTCCCAGCCAGCTGCCGCCTCCCGGCGACGTGGTGTCCGCACTCGGTGGGTTGCTTCGGCACGGCGAGCTATGGACCCATCTGGAGGCCAGCGGTTCGCGGGTGCTGATCGGCTACCTGGCCGGGGCCGGCGTGGCGCTCGCGTTGGGCTCACTGGTGGGGTTGTCGGTCACCGTGCGCAGGCTGCTGGCGCCCACGCTGGCCGCCTTCCGGACCGTGCCGTCCTTGGCGTGGGTGCCGTTGCTGCTCTTGTGGTTTGGCATCGACGAGACGCCGAAAATCCTGATGGTCGCCATCGGTGCATTCTTTCCGGTGTATACGACGACGGCATCGGCGCTCGCCCACATCGACCCCCACCTGCTGGAGGTCGGGCGAGCCTACGGGCGCCACGGTGCCTCGCTGTTGACGGCGGTGATGCTGCCCGCCGCGGCCCCCGAGCTGGTGAACGGACTGCGGCTGGGGTTGGCCAACGCGTGGCTGTTCGTGGTCGCAGCCGAACTGATCGCGTCCTCGAAGGGACTCGGGTTCCTGCTCATCGACAGCCAGAACACCGGCCGCACCGACGTCATGCTGCTGGCCATCGTGCTGTTGGCCGGCCTGGGCAAGCTCACCGACGGCGCCTTGGGCGCGGTGGAGACCCGGATCGTGCGGCGACGCGGGTAGTCCGCGTCAGCAGTGAGCAGTAAGGCAACACCCAAAAGGGTACGGGCGCTTGCGTTGTCGAGCCCACCCGTCATCAGCGGTCCTCCGGCGAGGATCAGGATGCCCGGCGAGTGAAACGCCCGCTGCATCAGGTGAGCCCGCGGGGAATAGACCGATGTAGTTGCGCGCGTAGCTATAGCCGGGCTCGAAGCCGGTGCGCCGGCCGCGTTCGCTCGTTGCATCCTGGTGGCCATGCTTCACGTGGGGCCGGCTTACCCGCACAATAGCGCGATGCGTGCGATGCGAGAGGTCCGAAGAATCAATGCGGGTGTTCGCCGATGCCTGCTGACCCTCGCGTTGCTGATCGCGCTGGCGGGGTGCGGCGACGCGGCGGAGCGCGGCGCACCCCGATCTGGCGGTGATTTCGCGGGCCCGGTCGAGATCGGCAATGGGCGGCACCTCTATCTCACGTGCCGCGGAAAAGGCGGCCCGACAATAATTTTGGAGTCCGGCTATCACAACTCATCGGATCCGTGGAGTAACTCCGACGCCACCGCACCGGCCATCGGCCCGGCCGTATTGACGGCCCTGGCCGCTGATCACCGAGTCTGCGCCTACGACCGGCCCGGCACGCTGCGTTATCCCGATCCGCCCAGCATCACCGACCGCAGCTCACCGGTTCCGATGCCGCGCACCGCGCGGGACGTGGTCCAAGATCTGCATGCGTTACTGGCCGCCGCCCACCTTCCGGGCCCGTACGTTCTGGTCGGTCACTCGCTCGGCGGGCTGTTCATCCGGTTGTATGCCCAGACGTACCCGGCTCAGGTGCGGGCCCTGGCGTTCGTCGACGCGTTCCCGGTCGAGATACCGAGTCTGCTCGGACCGGACTGGCCGACGTATCGCCAAGCGTTGGACCAGCCGTTGCCCCAGTTCGCGAATTCGCCGACGTTCGAGGAGATCGACATCGACAAGAGCGTCGAACAAGTCGGCGCGGCCCCGGCTTTCCCGCCGGTCCCGACCGTCGTGCTGACAAGGACCGAGCCGTTCGCGATCCCGGGCACCGTTGCACCCGAGGAGGGCGCGAAGCTGGAACAGGCGTGGCGAGACGCCTCCGCGGATCTGATCGCGCTGCGGCCCCAGACCCCGCACCTGATCGCCACCGGCAGTGACCACTTCATCCAGGTTCACCAGCCCGATGTGGTCGCGGCCGGGATACGCCTGGCGGTGCAGCGGTCGGACCCGAACCGCTGACCGGTCAGAAGAACGTCCCGGCGTGCGGTGCCTCGGGGACCGCGAACAGCCGATCGGCCACATCCAGCGCCACCGGATCGTCGGCGCGGGCCAGGCCGGCTTCGGCGAGGCTGCGCCAGGTTGTGCCACCGAGCAGCGCGGCGCCCAGTCCCTCGATCCCGACGCGGACGTCGGCGCCGCGCGTCGTCGGTTCGGCGCCGTCACCGGTGATGCTGAAGTTCGCCGAATTATCCGGCAGCAGTGGGTCATTCACCGCGATCGTCACGATTCCGTCGCCGACATAGGAGCGTGCCGCCAGCGCACGCTGCGCGTCGATGACCCGCAGCCATGTTTCGTCGTGCACCGCGGTGACCTTCACCGCCCGGCGGTCGAGGAACAGCCAGGGCAGCGTGTCGTCGAGGGGAAGCATCCAAAACAGCACGCGGTCAACCAGATCCAGGCCTAGCAGGAAACGCAGCAACCCGAGATACGCGTCGGCGGTGGGTGCGAAGAAGTCTTCGACCACCACGGTGCGCTGCTCGCTGACGAACCAATTCTCGGTATTGATCGGCCGGTAGCGGACGAAACCCGATTCGGCGCCCCGGTCGCCGTGCACCGCGACATACCAGGCCCCCGAAGACGATTCGGTGCGAAGCCGGGCGCTTTCCCACCACACGCCGGGACGGTCGATGGTGCCGGGCCGCGACGGTCGATTGGTGTCGTAGATGCGGGGCAGGAGTTCCCAGACCTCGGCGGCGTCCAGCAGGCGCACCGGACCGCCCGACCCGACTTCGGGCCGAAACGCCGCCCGCGCGGTCGTGATTTCCACGCTCTGAAAGGAACTGGCCACCCCGTAGCCGTACCGGCCATAGATGGTGGCCTCCGAGGCCCGCAACGATGCGACCACCTCGCCGCGCGTGGCGACGTCGTGCAGCTGGTGGCCGACCAATGCGGTGGCGATGCCGCGCCGGGTGAAGGACGGCAGCACGCCGATGTGGGTCACGGCGGCGTGGTTCACCCTGGCCCCGCCGGGAAGGGTCAGCGTGCTCGTCACGGCGTCCGCGGTCCCGACGAGTTGTCCGTCGACGAACGCGCCGATGGTGCGGCCGGGGTCGAGCAGCTTGGTGATCTGGCCGGGCGGCAGGTTCGACAGCGGCGGCAGACCCACCATCGCGGTGCGAAACAATCTGGCCGCGGCGACGAGGTCGTCCTCGGTGTCGAGAACCCGGATCTCGGTGCTCATTCGGTCATCATGTGTATGGCGCACAAGGTCACCCGACGGGTGCGATCCCCGCGTTGGAGATCGTGAAGCCGCGGCCCGAGGACACCGTGCAGGTGACTCCGTCGGGCTTGGAGGTGCAACTGAACGGACCCACTCCGGCGGTGTGGTCGTAGGCCAGAACCGGCGTGCCGATGCCGGCGTTGCCCAGACACGACATGCCCGTGCAGTTCGTCACCGCGCCGGTGGTGGACAGGCGCACGGACGCGGGCGGCTCGTTCGTTTGGCAGTAGGCCTCGTCGGGGATGCCGGGATCGCGCTGGTAGTCGATCTCGCAACTGATGTTGCGGGACGGGGACAAAAACGCACACGTCGACGCCGTGCACGCGGGGTTGTCCGCGGTCGCCCGGGGCGCGCCGACACAGCAGCCAACCAGGACGATCCCGAGTGCCGCGATGACCGCACGCTTCACGTCAGCTCCTAACGGTTGGTGTGCCGCAGAAGCTATCAGACGCCGCCGCGCCGCAGGGCCGCTAGCGGATAGGCAGCCCGGTCAGCGCCCGCGAGATCACCAGACGCTGGATCTCGCTGGTGCCTTCGAAGATGGTGAAGATCTTCGCGTCGCGGTGCATCCGCTCCACCGGGTAGTCGCGGGTGTATCCGTTGCCGCCCAAGATCTGGATGGCCTCGTCGGTGACGTAGACCGCGGCCTCGCTCGCGACAAGCTTGGCCATCGAACCCTCGGCCGAGTCGAAGTTCTGGTTGTTGCGCGCCATCCAGCCGGCCCGCCACACCAGCAGCCGGGCCGCGTCGATGCGGCTCTTCATATCCGCGAGCTTGAACGCCACGGCCTGGAATTCGCCGATCTTGCGACCGAATTGCTCGCGCTGACTGGCGTATTCGAGGGCATACTCGTAGGCGGCCCGTGCTACGCCGACGGCCATCGCTCCGACCGTGGGCCGGGTGCGCTCGAAGGTCTTCATCGCCGCCTGGCCACCCGTGGAGGCACCCGACTTGACCCGGGCGATCCGGGCCTCGAATTTCTCCCGGCCGCCCAGGATGGCGTCCTCGGGCAGGCGGACGTTGTCGAGGACCACCTCGGCGGTGTGCGATGCGCGGATCCCGTGCTTTTTGAACTTCTGGCCTTGCGCCAAACCTTTGGTGTCCGGACCGATTACGAAGCTGGCCTGGCCGCGGGTGCCGAGCTCGGGATAGACCGAGGCCACCACGATGTGCACGTTGGCGATGCCACCGTTGGTGGCCCAGGTCTTGGTGCCGTTGAGCACCCACTCATTGGCCGCCTCGTCGTAGCGCGCCCGGGTGCGGATGCCGCCGACGTCGGACCCCGCGTCGGGCTCCGACGAGCAGAAGGCTCCCAGCTTGGGTTCGTCCGCGGTGCCGAACATTTCGGGCAGCCAGCGGCCCAGCTGCTCGGGGGTGCCGTTGCCGGCCAGCGCCGCCGCGGCCAGCCCGGTGCCCATGATGGACAGCGCAATCCCGGCGTCACCCCAGAACATCTCCTCGAACGCGGTCAGCATCCCCAGCCCGGTCTCTTCGGCGGCCTGCTGCGCGAAGAAGTCGGGGGAGTAGAGCCCCACCTTCGCGGCCTCCTGAATCACCGGCCACGGCGTTTCCTCCCGTTCGTCCCATTCGGCCGCGGCCGGACGGATGATGTCGGCCGCGAACTTGTGCACCCAGTCGCGCACTTCGATCACGTCGTCGGACAGTTGCATGGAGAATGTCACAGCTGTGCTCCTGAATCATTGGTGTTCAAGGGTTTTCGGGGGTTTGTGTACTGGGCGAGGACGCTGACCGTTTGGTTGACCCACGCCTCGAAGTAGCGTTCTTCGTCGGTGTTGCCCGGCAGGCGACCGGTCAGCGCTTGCAGCGTCGCCGCGTAGGACAGCGAGCCGATGGCGACGGCCGCGGCCGCTTCGGGGTCGGGAATGCTGGTGCGGCCGGACCGATTCGACGCGGCCAGCTCGTCGGCGAAGCGTTGGTAGGCGTTGTCGGTGATCACCTGCCACGTCTTCTCATCGAGATCGCCGAGCTCGTCGGGCTCGCGCAGCATGACCTTGAGCAGGTCCTCGCTCTGCTTGAGGTTGCTCCAGATGAGCTGGCCGGCGATGCGCACCGCCCGCTCGACGCTGCCCGGTTGCCCCGCGTCGTATTGCTCGCGCGCGGCCACGATGCTGTCGATCCGGTGCGCGACCGCGGCCTCGAGGAGTTCGCGCTTGGAGCCGAAGTGCTTGTAGAGGGCCCCGGACCCCGGCGCCAGGCCGGATTCCCGCTGAATGTCGGCCACCGACGTCGCCGCATAGCCCTTGGCGGCAAAAAGCCGCAGGGCCGCGGACAGCAGCCGGTCACGTCCGGACGCGAGCATGGTGAGAGAGTACTCACTCACCCTGGTCAGGGCAAAATCCGCCCGGTTTTGGCACGTGACGAGGGAGCGCGCGATGCGGTTAGCGTTAAATTCTTGCGAAACGCCACTGCGCTTGATCGCGCCGAACCGGTACTGCTGTGAGGGTTGTACTCAAGGTTTGTCGAGAAGGATTGGCGAACCCACCGAAGGAGCCTGACATTCGCGTCCTACCGCGTGTACAGCTGCCGATGCGGGTGCTGTCGCTGCGCACCATCGTCATCGTCGCCGCCATATCGG
>NZ_LZMG01000265.1:0-18886 GCF_001673615.1 Mycobacterium sp. 1245499.0 | reverse complement strand
ACGCGGTGCTGCTCGACGGCGGCGGCTCGTCGGCGATCGTGCTGCGCCGCGACACCGGGGGCATGTGGGCCGGCGCCGGATCACCGCGGGGATCATGCGACACCCGGCAAGTGCTCTGTGATTCACACGAGCGGGCGCTGCCCAGCTGGCTGGCGTTCAACTAGTAACGGGCGCTTCGGTTTTCGCCGCCGGCGGCCCGAAGCGGAAGATCAGCAGGCTGGTGGCGATCACCGCCGCGGTGATCCGGCGCCGGCCCACATGCCCCCGGTGTCGCGGCGCAGCACGATCGCCGACGAGCCGCCGCCGTCGAGCAGCACCGCGTTGTCACTGCCCAGCCCGCGGAACAGGTCCTGCATGTTGTCCGGGGTGTAGTTGCCGCCCTCGAAGATGTACATCTCGTCCTTTTGCCGGGCGTACGCCAACGCCGTTCGGGCCGCGCTGGGTCCGCCGTCGTGCAGCTGCCCGGTGTTGCCGGGCGCCAACAGCCCGATGCCCGAGACCGCGACGAACTTCTCGTTCTTGTTGAGCAGGTCGGCGACCACCGGGGTGGCGGCGTCGTAGTCGCTCTTTGTCCTGGGCCACACCACATATGGCGCACCACCGGACGGCAGGATCATCGTCGACAGCGCGCTCCAGCTTTCACCGCCACCGGACAGACCCTGCTTGCCGGGGTAGGCGACGGTGCCGGTGACCGCCTGGTTGGCGCGACCCTGGCCCTGCGTGTTGTCGACGAAGGCGCCCAGCGGTGAGCTGCAGCCGGTCTGACGCCACGAGCCGCCCTTCTGCCCGCGGACGTCGAAGAAGTTGGCGTTGATGGCGATGGTCGGCTGGCCCATGCGCTGCCACGCCTGCAGCGGTGCGTAGAGCTCGGAGGCCTGCCAGAGACCCTCGCCGGTGCGCGCCCCGGGGTTGTTCTCGCAGCGGGCCTGATCGCCGCGATGCGTGTCGACCAGCAGGTGCGGGGACAGGCGCCCCGCCGCGTTCTTGATGATCATCAGGTGCCCGCCGTTGTCCATCTCATACCAGCTGCCGCCGGCGTTGAGCATCGGCGCGGGATGGCCGGGGCCGAAGTTGTAGACCAGGTAGGAACCGCGGGTGCTGCCGATGGCATTGGCGAGCAGATCGCGCCCGTCGGCGGCGCGGGCGAGGGGCTGCCCGGAGGTGACGGCCAGGGTGAAACAGGCGACGAGGGCGGCGCACGACGCTGCCAGCCGGCGGAAGCTGGCGCGTCGGGTCAGCACGGTAGCCCTTTCCGCCCGGAACTAATGCAACATAAACATCATCAGCCCCATAAGTCACACTGTCAACAAAGGTCACGGTGGGGTGACGATAGGGCCACGCCCGAATTACGCTTGCTCGCTTGGACTTTCGTGATCGCCGGCGGTCGGCTGGGTAGCGGTGGTGGGCTCGGCGCCGGATGGCTCTGTAGCGATGGGCACGGCGGCCGCCGGTTCGGCGCGCTTGCCGCGGCGGGTCTGGTGCTTCGACTGGTGCTCCTGGGCGATGGCCAGTTCGACCGCGCCCGGGATCCGGTGAAAGCCCTTGCGGTCGTACAGGTAAGTGACGATGCCGCCGAGTAGCAGGCCGACGACGACGCCGATGGTCGTCATCGTCAACGCCTGCGTCAGCCCCGCATCGCCACGGCCGCCGAAGTAGAGCAGCGACCGGGCCCCGAGGAAGACCTGGTGCATCGGTTCGAATTCGGCCAGCCAGCGGAAGAAGGACGGCGTCGCCTCCAACGGCACCGTCGCGCCGGCCGACGGCAGCCCGAGGATCACGAAGATGAGCATGCTGACCAGCATTCCGGCCGTGCCCAGCACCGAGAGCAACGAACTGGACGTGATGCCCACCGCGGCGATCGCGAAGACGCCGAACGCCCAAAGCCGCCAGCCGTGATCGATGGGCATGCCGAGCCCGTCGGCGATCGCCAGGTACACCGCCGAGGTGAGCAGCCCGAGCAGCACCATCATGGCCCACTTCAGCAGCAACGTCTGGAATCTGGAGATCTTGACCTGCTCGGCGAACCGGTACACCGGCCCGAATTCGGCGGGCACGTAACCGAGCAGCGCGTCCACCAGCGTGCTCACCACGATGCTGCCGGTGAAACCGGCCAGCAACAGCAACAGCGCGTAATAGAAGGCCGACAGGCCGTTGCCGGTGCCGTTCGGCAGCGGGTTGTACACGTTCGACTGGATGTCGATGGGGGCACTCAGGCCCACCTGCGCCGCGCCGGCCAGCGGTGCGCCACCGGTCTGCGCGGCCACCTCCGCCATAACCCGTTGCCCGGCAATGCCGTTGGCCATCCCCATCGCCGTGCTGAGGGTCTGACCGGCGATGCTCGCGCCGAGCGTGCCGGCCCTCGGATTGGTGGAAACCGTGATCGACGGGCGGTCCGCGCGGGCCGGCGAGACCGCACTATCCGCGAAGTCGCGCAGCAACGACGAGAAGCTCGGCGGTATCAGCACCTGGCCGTAGACGCGGCCGGTGTCCATCTGGCGGCGGGCCTCGTCGCGGGAGAGCACGCGGACGTCGAACTTGTTCTTGTCCAACCCATTGACCAGCCGGTCGACGATCTGCGCGCCGCCGGGACCGGCGTCCTCGTTGACCACCGCGATGGGGAAATGACGCAGGTTGGTCGTCGGGTTCAAGATGCCACCGAGATACAGCGCGCACAACGCCGCCATCAGCGCCAGGGTGATGACCAGGGGAGCCGCCCAGAATCGCACGGTGCGGACCGCCTTGACGTTCCGGTTGGGGTTGGGCGCCGCGTGCTGCGGGTGCGAGTGAGGCATGCCGACTCCTGTTCTGTCGTGCCCACTTTATGGGCTGGCCCGCCGACCCTCTACGGCCTCAGTCGCCCAGCTTCGCGTGCATCTCCCAGATCAGCAGTTCCGCCGGCTCGCGCGCGGTGACGCGCCGGCCGTCGGCGTCGGTGACGCGCACCGCATCACCCTCGTCGACCGCCCCGATGCCCTCTATAACGGCCTGGCCCCGGGCCACGAAGAGGTGCAGGTAGGGGGCCCGCGGAAGGTCCACCGATGCCCCGGCCGGCAACCGCGTTCCGTGCAGCGCGGCGTTGCGGTTGTGCAGGGTGATCGCGGCGTCGTGCGCGGGCCTCCCCGAGGCGATCGTCACGAGATTGCCCGCCATCAGCTTGTCGTCGATCTCGTGCTGCTGGTAGCTCGGATCGACGCCGGCCTCATCCGGCACCACCCACATCTGCACGAAATGCACCGGCTCGCTGGGGGAGTCGTTGCGTTCGGAGTGCAGGATCCCGCTGCCGGCCGACATCCGTTGCGCCAAACCGGGATAGATCACGCCGCGATTGCCGGCGGAGTCGTGATGCGACAGCTCGCCGCGCAGCACCCAGGTCACGATCTCCATGTCCCGGTGCGGGTGGGTGTCGAATCCCGTTCCGGGCGAGACGATGTCGTCATTGTTCACCAGCAGCAGCCCGAAGTGGGTGTTGTCCGGATCGTAGTGGTCGCCGAAGGAGAAGGAGTGCCGCGAGGTCAGCCATCCGGTGGTGGTGACGGCCCGGCTCGCCGCGCTCCTGATCTCGGTGGTGGCTGACATGACCCCAGCCTAATCGTGGGCGGCGTCAGGTCACCGCGTCGGTGAGCAGACCTTGGGCCTGCCGAAGCGCTGCGTCGAGCTCCGGCATGGTCAACCCGATCGAGTGACCCAGGTGGATCTCGATCTGGTACTCGGGCTGGCCGTCGTGGGCGAATATCGGCAGGACGACGAATTCCGTTGTGGCGAGGTCTGTTTCGAGCGAGCGGGTGACCGACTGCAGGGTCACCATCGTCATCAGGGTGGTGAGCTGGCGGGTGACCTGGGCCGTGGGCTCCAGCGAGGCCAGCACGTCGGCCAGCCGAGTGTGCAGCGACCGGTGGGTGTCGTCGAACCGCCATGCGCCGTAGCCGCGGGCGCGGATATCGGCGAGCACCCGCTGGTGCTCGGCGATCTCGGTGCGGGTGAGCCGCGGCGTCACGCCGTGCAACCACGCTCGGACGGCGTCGTCGTCACGCCAGGCCATGGCCACCAGACCGAACGGCGGGTCGATGGGGAAGCGCTGCCCCACGGCGTGCTCACCGTCGGTGCCGTGGCCGACCGCGTCGACCGTGGTCAAATGCCGGGCACCGATTTTCGACATCGAACAGCCCGCGCCGAGCGTGTCGTGCAGGAAGCGCAGCGCGTCGCGCCCGCGGTCGAGCAGCGGGAATTGTCGCCGCAAGCCGTGGACCAGTCCGAACAGCCCGCTGCCCAGCACGTAGCGACGATCGCCCCGCCGGGACACCCAGGCCCTCCGTTCCAGCTCGGCCAGCACCAGCGCGCAGGTGGAAGTGCTGATCGCGCAGCTCTTCGCCAGCTCGGCCGAGGTCCGGCCGTGCGGTGAATTAGCCAGGGCGGCAAGGATATCCATCACCCGCGCGGTGGGCGGCGACTTGGCGCCCGAGTCGCCGCGGGTCGCGGCCATTGACGTATCCACCGCCACCTCCTTACGATCCGTCCAAAATGCCAGGATATAAGTCCTAATATTAGGAGATAGTCGTGTTCAAGGTGGGAGTTTGGGGGCCCGGTTCGATGGGCGTGATCGCCCTGCGCGGGGTGATCGACCATCCGGAGCTGCAACTGGTCGACCTCGTCGTGCACAGCGACGCGAAGGCCGGCCGCGATGCGGGAGAGCTGTGTGGCATCGCGCCGGTCGGGGTGCGGGCGACCCAGGATCCGGCCGCCCTGCTGGCGGGGGACGCCGACGCGGTGGTGTACGCGGCCGGCGCCAACCTGCGGCCGCTGGAGGCCGTCGCGGACATGGTGTCGATCCTGCGGGCGGGCAAGAACGTGGTGTCGTGTTCGGTGGTGCCGCTGGTCTTTCCGGACGGGCTTGACGCCGCCTTCACCGCTCCGCTGCGGCAAGCCGCCCTCGACGGCGGCGTTTCGTTCTTCACCACAGGTATCGACTCCGGCTTCGCCAATGACGTTCTGCCGCTGGTCCTTACGGGAGTCTCCCGGGTGATCGAGTCGGTGCGTGTCACCGAGATGTTCAACTATGCCACCTATCCGGACAGGGCCGCCGTCTACGAGATCCTGGGTTTCGGCCAGCCGCCGGAATATCAGGCGTTCGCGGCGCAGCCGGGAATGTTCACCTTCGGCTGGGGGCCGGTGCTGCACCAGCTGGCGGCCGGGCTGGGCGTCAAGATCGACGACATCGTGGAGAGCAACGAGCGCGTGCCGTCCCCCGAATCCTTCGACACGCCCACCGGTCACATCGCGGCCGGGACCATCGCCGCGATGCGCTCGACGCTCACCGGGTACGTCGACGGGAAGCCGACGTTCGTGCTCGACCACGTGACCCGCATGCGTGACGACATCGCCCCGGACTGGCCGCAGCCGCACATCTCGATCCCGCCGAAGGACCTCGGCTACGGGCAGGCGTCCGGACGCGGCCTGTACCGGGTGGAGATCGAGGGCTCCCCGAGCATGCGGTGCGAGTTCGAGATGGCCGAGGACGCCGACCATGACCTGGGTGCCCGCATCGCCGGCGCGTCGCGGATGGTCAACGCCATCCCCGCGGTGTGCGCGGCTCCGCCCGGGCTGCTGTCCGCGCTGGATTTGCCGCTGATCACCGGCGCCGGACTGCTGCGCCCGGTGCCGGGTCCGCCGCCGGACAGCCGGTTGTTCTAGCCCGGCGACGGTGAGCGCCGGAACGGCGCGAGTGAGGAGCCGGGCGATCTTACCTAGCCCGGCTCGCCGGGATACGTCGCGGCGGCGAGCTGCAGAATCTCGGCGCGATCGGCCGCCAGGATGAACCCGGAGCCGATCGCCGCGTCGAGGGCCGCGGTGAAGCTATCCAGATACTGCGCGCGCCCACCCGGGTAGAGCCGCCGAATCGTGTTGGCGTCGAAGGGTTCCCCGGAGCCGAAGATCGCCGACATGATGCTCTCCTGGCCGCCCAGACCCGACGTCCTGGCGGTCGGCACGTCCACCCACGGGGTCCTGATGCCACCGCGGGCCAGGCCGTTGCCGTCCAGAACCGGTTGCGGCCCGGCGCTTTCCCGAACCTCGAGCGGATCGGCGTGGGGGGCCGGCTCGCCGGTGGCGACCCAGGCGTTCAGCGCCGCGAGCGCCGCCTGCACCACGTAGTGATGCTGGGGGCCGAAGTTGATGTAGTGCGCGAGTTGCTGGCCCATCAACACGTCGGTCGGCGCGTAGCCGGCCACGATCGCCTCCAGCGGTGCCGAGCCGCTGTCGATGAACGCCACCTGAATCGTGTAGTTGTCGGCGTGGGCGGCCCCGGCGATCTCCCAGACCCGCAGCCGTTCGTTGTCCGGCTGCCTGGCGAAGTAGTAGCCGTCGCGTGGGCCGCCGAAGACGTCGGTCTCGGTGATGACCGCGAGCAACGGAACGCGCAGGTCCGGACGGAACGGGACCGCCTGCCGTGCAACGGATTCGGCGAAGATCGAGCCGCCGTCCAGGGGTGCGGCCGGGCCGAACCGGGAGTGCACCAGGAAGCCGTCGTAGCCGGGGGTCAGCGGGTCGACGGCGTTGATGTAGGTGGTGAGGAACATCGCGGATTGCGATTCGCCCACCGCGATCACGCGCCGGGCGGGCAGGCCGCGCAGGACGGCGCCGTGTTCACCGCTTCTGAGCAGTCCGCCGACCTGGGCGAAGATGTCGTAGGCGAACGCGTCGCCGGGGTGCTGCAGGTCCGCGTATCGTTGCGGGTCCTGGCTTTTCAGCGACATGTCAGCACCCAGCATGTTGTCGCCGCCCTCGACTCCCACCCGCTGGGCCGACACCGCGACGTAGGCGTAACCGCCGCGGATGATTTCGCGGTGCGCCATCATCCACACCGCGGCGGCGTCGATGCCACCGCTGACGTTGAGCCACTCGACGAGGACCGTCCCGTTGAACCGGGCCGAATCGGTCGGCGTCAGCGCCACGATGCGGGTCGTGTAATCGGCGGAGCCCGAGGGGGTTACGTCCCATCGGCCGTCGGGGGCCGGTTCACCTGCCGGGGCGTAGCAGGACGCCGTGGCGCAGACGAAGAACTCCTCGACGGTGTAGCCCACGTCGGCGAGGTCGAAAGCGCTCAGCAGCAGCGCCGGCTTTCCGGGGATGGGCGTCACCTGGGTGGCGTTCGTCATCGCGGCGGTCCTGTCAGCTCTGGCCCGCGGACAGCGAAGCGGGCAGCCCGAATTTCGCGAACAAGGCGTCGTCGAGGAACGCCACCACGTGGGATACCTTCCCGCCCTGCACATCCAGCACGTGCAGCTGGAACGGGACGTGGACGTCGCCGGCGCGCATGTACATAGCCGCGGCAAGCTGGCCGTTGGCGACCAGCGGCAGCATGCGCATGTCCCCGCTGCCCTCCGCCGGGCACTGCTGGTGGATGAGGGTGACGATGGCCCGCGGCCCCTGGTACCAGCCGGTGTACGGCGGCATCTCCCAGACGGCCTCCGCGGTGAACAGCTCGACCAGCCGATCGATGTCATAGGTCTCGAACGCCGCGATGTAGCGCGCCAGCAGGTCCTGGGCTTCGGGCGAATCCGGTTGCACCAGTGGGTCTTCGGCGCTGGGCCCGACGGCCTCCAGCTGGGACCGGGCCCGCTGCAGCAGGCTGTTGACGGCGGTTGTGGTGGTGCCGACCGCCTCGGCCACCTCGGCCGAGCGCCAGCCCAGCACGTCACGCAGCAGCAGCACCGCCCGCTGCCGGGGTGGAAGGTGTTGCAGCGCAGCGACAAACGCCAGCCGTACCGACTCGCGCGACCCGACCACGACCGACGGGTCGGCCGGATGCTCGGTCAGCGACGGCAGCGGCTCCAGCCACGGCACCTCACGGCGCTCCACCAGCTCGGCGGTCGGGTCCGAGCTGGGCGCGCCCAACCCGACCGGCAACGGCCTGCGCTGGCGTCCCTCCAGCGCGCTCAGACAGGTGTTGGTGGCGATGCGATGCAGCCAGGTCCGGATCGAGGACTTGCCTTCGAAACGGTCGTACGCCTTCCAGGCCCGCAGCAAGGTCTCTTGCACCAGGTCCTCCGCGTCGTGCAGCGACCCGGTCATGCGGTAGCAGTGGGTCAGCAGTTCGCGCCGGTACGGTTCGGCGTGCGCCGAGAAATCTGCGTTGGCCACCGGGTCACCTTCAGAGTTCTGCGCGAGAAGGCTCATCCGCATGAGCCTACGCAGTGTCGGGGCGCGCGGCCCACATCAGCAGCCATTACGCTGCCCGTAATGACTAGGACCCCCGAGTGAACCGCAGCGAACGCAGTTTCGACGGGTACGGCGGCGTGCGCATCGTCTACGACGTCTGGACGCCCGAGACCGCACCGCGCGCGGTCCTGGTGCTCTCACACGGTCTCGGGGAGTACGCCCGCCGCTACGACCACGTCGCGAAGCGCTTCGGCGAGGCGGGCCTGGTCACCTACGCGCTGGACCATCGTGGGCACGGCCGCTCGGGCGGTAAGCGAGTGCTGGTGCGTGACATCCACGAGTACACCGCCGACTTCGACACCCTGGTCGGTATCGCCACCCGGGAACACCACGGGCTCAAGTGCATCGTGCTGGGGCACAGCATGGGCGGCGGAATCGTGTTCGCCTATGGCGTCGAACGCCCGGACAACTACGACCTGATGGTGCTGTCGGGTCCCGCGGTGGCGGCCCAGGATCAGGTGTCGCCGCTGCTCGGGCTGGCCGCCAAAGTGCTCGGCGCCGTCGTGCCCGGACTGCCGGCCCAAGAACTCGACGTCGACGCCATCTCCCGGGACCCCGCGGTGGTGGCCGCCTACAAAGAGGACCCGCTGGTGTACCACGGCAAGGTGCCGGCCGGCATCGGCCGCGCGCTGCTGCTGGTCGGCGAGACGATGCCGCAGCGGGCGCCGGCCCTGACGGCGCCGCTGCTGGTGGTGCACGGGGAACAGGACCGGTTGGTCGCCGTCGCCGGCAGCCGTCGCCTGGTGGAGTGCGTGGGATCTGCTGACGTGGAGCTGAAAATCTATCCGGGGCTCTACCACGAGGTTTTCAACGAGCCCGAGCGCGAGCAGGTGCTCGACGATGTGGTCTCCTGGATCACCGCTCGGCTGTGAGGCGGGGCGTGTCAGCCGGCTCCCGTACTTTGGCGACAGAGCCAAGCGATGGGGAGGAGCGTCGCCGTGAGTGACGACAAAATGCTGTCGCGCATTGCCGCGCTGCTGCGTCAGGCCGAAGGCACCGACAACAGCCACGAAGCCGATGCGTTCATGTCCGCCGCGCAGCGGCTCGCGACGGCCGCGTCCATCGACCTGGCGGTGGCACGCTCGCATTCGGCCCAGCGGTCGGCGGCGCAGGCGCCGACGCAGCGCACGATCACCATCGGGGCGGCGGGCACCAAGGGGCTACGCACCTACGTGCAGCTGTTCGTGCTGATCGCCGCGGCCAACGACGTGCGCTGTGACGTGGCCTCGAATTCGACGTTCGTGTACGCCTACGGGTTCGTCGAGGACATCGACGCCAGCCACGCCCTGTACGCCAGCCTGGTGGTGCAGATGGTCCGTGCCTCGGACGCCTACCTGGCCTCGGGTGCGCATCGTCCCACGCCGACGATCACCGCCCGACTCAACTTCCAGCTGGCCTTCGGGGCGCGGGTCGGCCAGCGGCTCACCGAGGCCCGCGACCAGGCCCGCCAGGAAGCCACCAAGGATCGCCGCCGGTCGCCGGGCACCGCCATTGCCTTGCGGGACAAGGAAGTCGAGCTGGTGGACTACTACCGCGGCGCGTCGAAGGCGCGGGGCACCTGGCAGGCCAGCCGGGCGTCGGCGGGGTATTCGTCGGCGGCGCGACGCGCGGGCGACCGGGCGGGCAAGCGAGCGCGGCTCGGCAACAGCCCCGAACTGCCCGGGGCGCGGAGCGCGCTGAGCGGGTGAGCGCGGGGAAGCCCCCACCGCGGGATTCTCAACGCTCCAAGGTTTATGCGGCTGAGGAGTTCGTCCGGACGCTGTTCGACCGTGCCGCCCAGCATGGCACCCCGGTGGTGGAGTTCTTCGGCACGCAATTGACGCTGCCGCCGGAGGGGCGTTTCGGCTCGGTGGAGTCCGCGCAGCGCTATGTGGACGACGTGCTGGGGCTGGCGGCGGTGCGGCAACGGTGGCCGGGTGTGTCGCCGCTGCGGGTCCGTGCGCGACGGGCCGCCACCGCCGCGCACTACGAAAACCGTGACGGCACAGGCGTTATCGCGGTGCCCGATCGTGACACCGCCGACTGGGCGCTGCGCGAGCTGGTGATGCTGCACGAAGTGGCGCATCATTTGTGCCAGGCCGAGCCGCCGCACGGCCCCGAGTTCGTGGCGACGATCTGTGAGTTGACGGAGCTGGTGATGGGACCGGAACTGGGGCACGTGCTGCGCGTCGTCTACGCCAAAGAGGGCGTGCGGTGAGCCGGCCCGATCCCGACGCGCGGGCGCGCGAGGTCGAAGCCCGGATGACCGACGACGAGCGGTTCGCGCTGCTGGTCTCGGTGATGGGGGCCGGCGACATGTGGCCGGTGCGTGACGAGCGCATCCCCGCTAACGCGCCGATGTGCGCGGGATACGTGCCCGGCGTTCCCCGCCTCGGGGTGCCCGCGTTGCTGATGAGCGATGCCGGGCTGGGCGTCACCAATCCCGGCTATCGCCCGGGTGACACGGCCACCGCGCTGCCCGCCGGACTGGCGCTGGCCGCGGCCTTCGACCCGCCGCTGGCCCGGGCCGCCGGCGACGTGATCGGCAGCGAAGCCCGCAGCCGCGGGTTCAACGTGCAACTGGCCGGCGCGATGAACCTGGCCCGCGACCCGCGCAACGGCCGCAACTTCGAATACCTTTCCGAGGACCCGCTGTTGACCGCCACCATCGCCGCCGAGTCGATCCGCGGCATCCAGCAACACGGCGTCATCTCGACGGTCAAGCATTACTCGCTGAACTGCAACGAAACCAATCGGCACTTCCTGAACGCCGTCATCGACCCCGACGCACACCGCGAATCCGACCTGCTGGCTTTCGAATTGACGATCGAGCGCGCACAGCCCGGCGCCGTGATGACCGCCTACAACAAGGTCAACGGTGACTACGCCGCGGCCAACTCCGCCTTGATCAACGACGTGCTCAAGGGCGCCTGGGCGTACCGGGGTTGGGTCATGTCCGATTGGGGCGCCACGCCCAGCTGGGAGTGCGCCCTGGCCGGTCTGGACCAGGAGTGCGGGGCCCAGATCGACGCGCTGCTGTGGCAGGCCGAGTCCTTCGGTGCGCCGCTGCGCGACGCCTACGCCGACGGCAGGCTGCCCAGGCAACGCCTGTCGGACATGGTCCGCCGGATCCTGCGATCCATGTTCGCCGTCGGAGCCGAGCGCACCGATACGGCCCCGGCGCCGGATCTGGCCGCGCACAACGAGGTTGCGCTGCGCATAGCGCGCCAGGGAACGGTGCTGCTGACCAACCGCGGGCTGTTGCCGGTGGCGGCCGAGTCGAACGCGCGCATCGCCGTCATCGGCGGGTTTGCGCACCTGGGTGTGCCGGCCGGCTACGGTTCGAGCACCGTCGTCCCGGCGGGCGGTTACGCGGGCGTGGTGCCCATCGGCGGCCCGGGCCTGGAGGCCGCGCTGCGCAACCTGTACCTGTTGCCGTCGAGCCCGCTGGAAGAATTGCGAAAGCGGCTGCCGCACGCGCAGATAGAGTTCGATCCCGGCATCAGCCGCGCCGAGGCGGTGCGCGCGGCGGCGGCGGCCGACATCGCCATCGTATTCGCCGTGCGCGCCGAGGGCGAAGGGTTCGACATCGCCGACCTCTCGCTGCCGTGGGGCCAGGACGAGCTGATCACGGCGGTGTCGGCCGCCAACCCCAACACCGTGGTGGTTCTGCAGACCGGCAATCCGGCTGACATGCCGTGGCGGGGCTCGGTGAATGCCATTGTGCAAGCATGGTTTCCGGGCCAGGCCGGCGCTCGTGCCATCGCGGAGATCCTGAGCGGCAAGGTGAATCCCTCGGGCCGGCTGCCGATCACCTTCCCGGCCGATCTGGCCCAGACGCCGCGCCCGCAGTTGCCCGGCGCGGGGGAACCGTGGGGGACGCCGACCACGATCGACTACTTCGAAGGGGCCGACGTCGGCTACCGCTGGTTTGCCCGGTGTGGCCACGACCCGATGTTCGCTTTCGGTCATGGCTTGTCCTACACCAGGTTTGACTACCGTGACCTGGTGATCGGTGGCGAACAGACCGTCAGCGCCAGTTTCAGCGTCGTCAACGTCGGCGACCGTGCCGGGGCGGATGTACCGCAGCTCTACCTGACGGCCGCGGCCGGAAAGCCGTGTCTACGGCTGCTGGGGTTTGAGCGCGTCGAGCTCGAGCCGGGTGCAACGCGGCGGGTGACCCTCGAGGCGGATCCGCGCCTGCTCGCCCGCTATGACGGCGGCGTCGGGCGCTGGCGGATCGACCCGGGCTCCTACGCGGTGGCGGTGGGTGCGTCGGCGATCGCGATGTGCCTGCACGCCACGGTCGAGCTGACCGGCCGTACGTTCGGGCGATGAGTGTCGCGGGCTGACGCCCGAACGCACGACCGGCCCGACGGATTACTTGACGGGGGTCAACGCGTCGCCGCACGTGCAGCGGTACGGCTCACCCGAACCCGAGCAGTGGCAGGGGACCTCGATGCGGACGCGACAGCCGCAGCCTTCGTGACCGCACGTCAACTCGGTGCCGGCCTCGTATGTTGCCATTTAACTCACCCTTTTCTCGTTGTGGTGACACTTGCGGTGCGGGTCGACCGCACCCTCACTATATACCCCCCATGGGTATACGCAAGGAGTCGCGACCGGGGCGATACCGCCCCGCCGCTCGATGCCGTCGTCGGCGGCCGCGGCTAGCGTGGGCGCCATGACCGAGAAACCAACCCCCAAAGACGTCGACGCATTCTTGGACAGCACGGTGGTGGACGACGATCCGTCCTTGACCGCGGCCCTGGAGGCCAGCAGCGCCGCCGGCTTGCCGCCGATCGCGGTGTCGGTGCAGCAGGGAAAGTTCTTGAGCCTGCTCGCCGGTGCCGTCGGTGCCCGCAACATCCTCGAGCTCGGGACGCTGGGCGGTTTCAGCACCATCTGGCTGGCGCGCGGCGCCGGCCCGCAAGGGCGGGTGGTGACGCTCGAATACGAGCCCAAGCACGCCGAGGTGGCGCGCGCCAACCTGGACCGGGCCGGTCTCGCCGACCGGGTGGAGGTGATCGTCGGAGCCGCACTGGACACGCTGCCGACGGTGACCGGCCCCTTCGACCTGATCTTCATCGACGCCGACAAAGAGAACTACCCCGCCTACCTCGATTGGGCGGTGCGGCTGGCCCGTCCTGGCGCGATCATCGTGGCAGACAACGTGATTCGGCAGGGCCAGATCCTCGACCCGGAGTCCAACGCTCAAGCGCAGGCGGTGCGCCAAACCCTGCAGGCGATGGGTGAGGATCCGCGGCTGGACACGGCCGTGCTCCAGACGGTGGGCGCCAAGCACTGGGACGGCTTCGCGTTCGCCGTGGTGCGGTAGGGCGTCAGCGGGGGTCCAGGTCGGCCACGGCCTGCCCGGCGGAGGTGAGTTCGCCTATCCGCAAGGCGGTTTCGCCGGCGTACAGGGCGGCGCTGTCCAGCCAGGAATCGGGCACGCCGGCCACCGGTGCCAGCGGCGTGAAAAACGGCAGCGCCGGTGACTGCAGCCGCATCAACGGCCCGGCGTCGAAATAGCCCAGCGCCGACAGCGGTCGGCTGATCGCGTTCAGGGCGGCGGGCAGCCGCCTGGCCTGCCCGTCCTCGCCGCACCAGCGGCGGGTGGCAGCGTTGGGCACGACGCGGTGGCGCAACGGCCAGCTCAGGCCGAACAGGTTGGTTTCGATAGTCCTGTCCGCCTGCAGGATTCGTCGCTGGTACGCGCGGTTCGCGTTGGCCTCGTGTGTCAGCAGGAAGCGGGTGCCGGCTATGACGCCGCTGGCGCCGGCGGCCAGCGCGGCGCGCGTGTCGGCGGCGGTGGCGATGCCACCGGCCACGAACACCGGGCGCGTCCCCGCCGCGCGCAGGGCGGGCGGCACGAACTCCAGAGCCGGCATGGTCCCGACGAGATGGCCCCCAGCCTCGCGCCCCTGCGCGATCAAACCATCGGCGCCACAGGCGATCGCGGCCCGGGCCGCCGCTTCGGTGCCCACCATCACGAACACGAAGATCCCCGCCTCACGCAGGTGCTCGACGAGCCCCCGCTTTTCGCCGAACGCCACCACGACCGCGTCCACCCGGGCGTCGACACAGACCGCGACGTGCCGGCGATGGACGAAGGGCACCAGCAGGTTCACGGCGACGGCGCGGCCCGGGGCCCGTTCTCGCACTTCATCTATCGAAGCCCGTAGCCGGCGTGGCGTGTCGATGCCCAGCGTGCCGAGTGCGCCCGCCGCGGCGACGGCGCCCGCCAGTGCCGCGCCCGCCAGCCCGCCACCCATGCCGGCTTGGCCGATCGGCACATCGAGGCGAAGCCGGTCCGCGATGTCCATGCCTCAAGACGCTACGCGGGTCGCCGAAATCGCCCCACCTCCCGGGCTTGCCGGGGCGTCAATTTTCGTTGCTGGTCCACGGCGCGCGGGCGTAATCTGGACGGCAGATGGATGGGTGCGGCAACGCTCAAAAGGCTTGTCGCATAACAGAAAGGTCACAAAATGAGTACAGTCCATTCATCAATCGATCACCACCCCGATTTGTTGGCTCTTCGCGCGCGCTACGAGCGCGTTGCCGAGTCCATGAGCGCGCATGTCACGTTCGGGCTGGTCCTGTTGACGGGCCTGTACGTGGCGGCGTCGCCGTGGATCATCGGATTCAACGGGACGGGATCGCTTGCCACGTCCGACCTTATCGTCGGGATTGCGGTGGCGTTCTTGGCCTACGGGTTCGCGACGACGCTCGATCGTGCACACGGCATGACCTGGACGCTACCGGTGTTGGGCGTGTGGGTCATCGTGTCGACGTGGATCCTGCCGGGCGTCACGCTGACCTCCGGCATGACGTGGTCGAATGTCGTTGCGGGGGCGCTGTTGACGTTCCTGGGGCTCAACGCGACCTACTTCGGCATGCGCACCCGCGCGGCGGGCACGCACGCGTAGCCTCGAACTCGGTTCAGCAGCAAGGCAATTCGCCGGTCCCGGGCCGGCTCGGTGCGGCCCGGGGCGGCGATCAGCCGCAGACCGCGCCGATCGCGGCCGAGCTGACCAGCTTCACGTACTTGGCCAGCACCCCGGTCTTGTAGCGCGGCTCCGGCGGGGTGAAATCCCTGCGGCGGGCCTCGAATTCGGCCGGATCGGTCAGGACGTCGAGGACATGGTTCGCCACGTCCAGGCGGATCCGGTCGCCGTCCCGCAAGAAGGCGATCGGCCCGGCGTCGACCGCCTCGGGCGCGATGTGGCCGACGCACAGGCCGGTGGTCCCGCCGGAGAACCGGCCGTCGGTCAGCAGCAGCACGTCTTTGCCCAGGCCGGCGCCCTTGATGGCGCCGGTGATGGCCAGCATCTCGCGCATGCCGGGGCCGCCCTTGGGGCCTTCGTAGCGGATCACCACGGCGTCACCCTTGGTGATGGTGCCGTCCTCCAGCGCGTCCAGCGCGGCCCGTTCGCCGTCGAAAACCCTTGCGGTGCCCTCGAACACGTCGGAATCGAAACCGGCCGACTTGACCACCGCGCCCTCGGGCGCCAGCGATCCGCGCAGGATGGTGATGCCGCCGGTCGGGTGGATCGGGTCGCTCAGCGCGCGCAGCACCTTGCCGTCCGGGTCGGGCGGGGCGATCTCGGCCAGGTTCTCGGCCACGGTCGCGCCGGTCACCGTCAGGCAGTCGCCGCGCAGCAGCCCGGCGTCCAGCAGCGCCTTCATCACCACCGGCACGCCGCCGATGTGGTCGACGTGCGACATCACGTGGCGGCCGAACGGTTTGACGTCGGCCAGGTGCGGCACCTTCGACCCGATCCGGCTGAAATCGTCCAGCGACAGTTCGACGTCGGCCTCGTGGGCGATGGCCAGCAGGTGCAGCACCGCGTTGGTCGAGCCGCCGAACGCCATCACCACCGCGATCGCGTTCTCGAACGCCTCCTTGGTCAGGATGTCGCGGGCGGTGATGCCGCGCCGCAGCAATTCGACGACGGCCGCACCGCTGCGCCGGGCGAACCCGTCGCGGCGGCGGTCGGTCGCCGGCGGCGCCGCGCTGCCCGGCAGGGACATCCCGAGCGCCTCGGCGGCGCTGGCCATCGTGTTGGCCGTGTACATGCCGCCGCACGCGCCCTCGCCGGGACAGATCGCCCGCTCGATGGCGTCGACGTCCTCACGCGGCATCAGGCCCCGGGCGCACGCACCCACCGCCTCGAACGCGTCGATGATGGTGACCTCGCGCTCGGTGCCGTCGGACAGCTTGGCGACGCCGGGCAGGATCGAGCCGGCGTAGAGGAACACCGAGGCCAGGTCCAGCCGTGCGGCGGCCATCAGCATCCCGGGCAGCGACTTGTCGCAACCGGCCAGCAGCACCGAGCCGTCCAGGCGCTCGGCCTGCATGACCGTCTCGACGCTGTCGGCGATCACCTCGCGCGACACCAGGGAGAAGTGCATGCCCTCGTGGCCCATCGAGATGCCGTCGGACACCGAGATGGTGCCGAACTCAAGGGGATACCCGCCGGCCGAGAACACGCCCTCCTTGACGGCCTTAGCGAGCCGGTCCAGGGAGAGGTTGCACGGGGTGATCTCGTTCCACGACGACGCGACCCCGATCTGCGGTTTCGCGAAGTCCTCGTCTCCCATGCCTACGGCCCGCAGCATGCCCCGGGCGGCGGCCTTTTCCAGGCCGTCGGTGACGTCACGACTACGCGGCTTGATGTCGGCGGTGGTGGCCGGATCGGTGGTGGGCATTGTTCAAGTATGCGCTGGCCAGTCGCGATGCCCATTTCCGGGGTGATACCCCGCTGGGGTATAAGCTGGAGTCCGGCGTGATGCCGCCGACGGGCGGCCGAGTGAGCAGGGGTGGCAGATGACCGACGAGCACGGGTACTCGCAGCAGAAGGACAACTACGCCAAACGGCTGCGGCGGATCGAGGGCCAGGTCCGTGGCATCGCCCGGATGATCGAGGAGGACAAGTACTGCATCGACGTCCTCACCCAGGTCAGCGCCGTCAACAGCGCCCTGCGCTCGGTCGCCCTGAATTTGCTGGACGAGCACCTGAACCACTGCGTCACCCGCGCCGTCGCCGAAGGCGGCGAGGACGCCCAGGCCAAGCTCGACGAGGCCTCCGCCGCGATTGCGCGGCTGGTTCGTTCCTGATCGGTGACGCAGTTGAGACCTGCGTATCGGCCCTGATTCAGGGGGAGGCGTAGTTGCGGTCCGTACGGTAAGGCAGTGTGATCGCATTAGGCGCGACAACCCAGGAAGTGGGTAGTCCGGCCGATACAGACGCCATGACTGCCGAAATTAATGCTGCCGCGCGAACGTGGACCCCACGGATCGCGGCTCAGTTGGCTGTGCTGGCGGCCGCGGCGTTCACCTACGTCACCGCCGAGATCCTGCCGGTGGGCGCGCTGCCGGCCATCGCCCGCGACCTGCACGTCAGCCTGTTCGCGGTGGGCACGCTGCTGACCTGGTATGCCTTCGTGGCGGCGCTGACGACGTTTCCGCTGGTGCGCTGGACCGCGCATTGGCCCCGGCGTCGTGCGCTCATGCTCAGCCTGAGCTGCCTGACCGCCTCACAGGTCATCTCGGCGCTGGCGCCCAGTTTCGCGGTGCTGGCCGCCGGGCGGGTGCTCTGCGCGATCACCCACGGCCTGCTGTGGGCGGTCATCGCACCGATCGCCACCCGGCTGGTGCCGCCCAGCCACGCCGGGCGCGCCACCATGTCGATCTACGTCGGCACCAGCCTGGCGCTGGTGGTGGGCAGCCCGCTGACCGCGGCACTGAGCCTGATGTGGGGCTGGCGCCTGGCCGTCGTGTGCGTCACCGTCGCGGCCGCCGCCGTCACGGTCGCCGCCCGCCTGATGCTGCCGGAGATGGTGCTCACCTCCGACCAGCTCGCCCACGTGGGTCCGCGGTCGCGACACCACCGCAACCCGCGGCTGATCCTGGTCAGCGTGTTGGCGATGATCGCCGTCACCGGCCATTTCGTCTCCTACACCTACATCGTCGAGGTCATCCGCAACGTGCTCGGGGTGCGCGGGCCGAACCTCGCCTTCGTGCTGGCCGCCTACGGGCTGGCCGGCCTGCTGTCGCTGCCGCTGGTGGCCCGGCCGCTGGACCACCGGCCCAAGAGCGCGATCATCCTGTGCATCACGGGGTTGACGGCGGCCTTCGTGGCGCTGACCGCCCTGGCGATCGGTGGCCGGACCGGCGTGGCCACCGCGCTGATCGGGACCGCCGCCATCGTGCTGTGGGGGGCGATGGCCACCGCGGTCTCGCCGATGATGCAATCCGCCGCGATGCGCAACGGGGCCGACGACCCCGACGGCGCGTCGGGGCTCTACGTCACCGCGTTCCAGGTCGGCATCATGGCCGGCTCGCTGGCCGGTGGCCTGCTCTTCGAACGCAGCGTCACGATGATGCTGACCGCGTCGGCGGCCCTGATGGCCGTCGCCCTGGCCGGCATCGTGGCCAACCGGCGGATGCTGGATGTTGCTCCGACAAGCTCACCCGATTCATAGCCGCCCAGCTCAACCACGCAATCAGCGCTGCTTGCGGGCCCGGTTCAGCCGCGGCTGACGGTAGCTGGCGCATGCCCTATGCCACACTGTGTCGAGAACACGAGTGGAGGTATGCGTATGTCGGGCAGGACGAGGGACAGGACCGGAAAGGGCCTCTTCGCCGCTCTGAACACCGCCGGCTTGGCGTCCGTCGTGGGCTTGGCGC
>NZ_LZMG01000264.1:0-45527 GCF_001673615.1 Mycobacterium sp. 1245499.0 | reverse complement strand
CGTCCATGCGGCCGTGCGCGACGAGGACTTCGCGATGCTGCCGCAATGCGGCGAGGGCGTCCGGCACGGCCAGCACGACCACATGATCATCGGGCGCAACGAAATCGCCGTACAACACATGATCAGGGTGTTCGCCCAGGAACTGGGCGTGGCGCTGAGCTGACATATTCGGGCTTTCGGCGTAGTCGCAGGCCGGGGCGGGTACTGATCCTCTGACCCCACGATGGAGAGGATCTGATGGCGCATCGCGACCGCGATTCCACCGACGAGTTGTTGCAAGAGCTGTTGTTGACCTACGGGCCGTGCGGGCAGGAGGACGCCGTTCGCGAAGTCATCGCCCGTGAACTGCAACCGGTGGTCGACGACATGTGGACCGACGACGCCGGCAACCTGATCGGATACGTCGCCGCCGATCCGTCCGCCGCCGACAGTGGGGCACCCAACCACCGCCACCGCACCGAGGCCATCCCCGGCACCGCGACACGCGTCATGGCGCACATGGACGAACTGTCCATGATCGTCAAGCGCGTAGAACCCGACGGCACACTGCATTTGACGCAGCTGGGCACCATGTACCCGGGAAACTTCGGACTGGGCCCGGTCTCCGTCCTCGGCGACAACGAAACCCTCACGGCCGTACTGACTCTCGGCTCCGAGCACACCACCCAGGAAAGCTCGCGGATCTGGGAGACCAAGCCCGACCAGGGCGACCGCGCGCTGGACTGGGATCACGTCTACGTTTTCACCGGCCGCACCGCCGACGAGCTGACTGCCGCCGGGGTGCACCCAGGCACCCGAGTCTGCATGGACCGCAGCAAGAGATCGATGGTCGAGATCGGCGACTACGTCGGCGCCTATTTCCTCGACGACCGCGCCGCGGTGACCGCGCTGCTGAAGGCCGCGCGGCTGCTGCGCGAGCGCCAACAACGGCCCGCCGACGACGTCTACCTGGTGTTCACCACCAACGAAGAGATCGGCGGGGTGGGCGGCACCTACGCCAGCGCCACCCTGCCCGGCGACCTCACCCTCGCGCTGGAGGTCGGCCCCACCGAACGCGAATACACCACCAGCGTGACGGGCGGCCCGATCATCGGCTACAGCGACGCGCTGTGCGTATACGACAAGAGCGTCGCCGACCGGCTTCTGAAAATCGCCACCGACCGCGAACTGTCACCGCAGGCCGCCGCGCTGGGCGCCTTCGAATCCGACGCCTCGCACTCGAAGGCCAGCGGGCTGACCGCGCGCGCCGGCCTGCTGTGCCTGCCCACGCTGAGCACCCACGGCTATGAAGTCATCGCCCGCCGCGCGATCGACGACATCGCCGCGATCGTCGTCGATTTCGTGCTGGAGCCCAGTCGGAAGAAGTCCTGAAAACCCGCCGATCGCGCTGGTCAGCCTGTTAGGCTGGCGACGCTTCACTGTCCCCGGATGATGGGATTAGCACGTGGCGGGCGTGGCCTCTCGGAAATCGCTATCCGGTTGGTTGAGTGAACGAATCGAAGGCCAATCCCCGTGACGCGTCCCCGAATTCGCGCACGAGCGCCGCTGCGGATCTCGTTCGCCGGGGGCGGCACCGACGTGCCGCCGTTCCCGACGACCGAAGGCGGCTGCGTCCTTTCGGCGACCATCGACCGCTACGCCCAGGGATCGCTGGTGCCCCGCACCGACCGCCGGGTCAGCATCGAATCGGTGGACTTCAAGACCACCCACGAGATGACGCTCGACAGCGAAATCCTCTACGACGGCAGCCTCGATCTGATCAAGGCCGCGGTGCGCAGATTCGGCCGCGACGGCACGGACGGCTACGACCTGGTGCTGCGTTCCAGCGCACCCCCCGGCTCCGGGCTGGGTTCGTCGTCGACGATGATGGTCGCCCTGACCGGCCTGCTGGCCGAGCATTACCGGGTCCCGATGGGCGAGTACGAGACCGCCCAACTGGCGTGTGCCATCGAGCGTGAAGACCTGGGCATCGCGGGCGGCATGCAGGACATGTACGCCGCGACGTTCGGCGGATTCAACTTCATCGAGTTCACCGACCGCGTGATCGTGAATCCCCTGCGGATCCGGGACGAGACCGCCTTCGAGCTCGAACTGAGCCTGCTGCTGTGCTACACCGGCATCACCCGTGACTCCGCGCGGGTGATCGAGGACCAAACCCGGCGCGCCACAACGGGTTCGGATGACACCCTGGCCGGCCTTCGGGCCCAGAAGGACCTGGCGGTGGCGATGAAGGCGGCGCTGCTGACCGGAAAGCTCAACGATTTCGGTGCTCTGCTCGGCGAAGCCTGGACCCACAAGAAACGGATGTCGCCCTACATCACCAACGAGCGCATCGACGACCTCTACGATCTCGCGCTCAAGAACGGCGCGCTGGGCGGCAAGCTCACCGGCGCCGGCGGCGGGGGATACATTTTGCTGTTCTGCGACTTCGCCAAGAAACACCGTCTCATCGAGGCCCTCGAGGGTGCCGGGGCCACCGTCACCGAATTCGCCTTTGAGAGCAAGGGATTGACAACATGGTCGGCATGACCGGGCCGGACGTCGTGTCACCGAGCGTCGAGCTGGTCCAGCGGCGGCTGGCCGAGACCATCGCGGTCAAGCAACAAATGCAGCAGGGCGACTTCGCCGCACGGACCGTCGAAGTGGCGCGGGTGATCATCGCCTCGCTGCGCGCCGGCGGCAAGGTGATCTTCTTCGGCAACGGCGGCTCTGCGCAAGATGCCGGACACCTGGCGGCGGAACTCATGGGCCGCTTCGCTTTTGACCGCCCCGGACTCGCGGCGATCAGCCTTCCCGACGCCACCGCGGCCATGACGGCGATCGGCAACGACTACTCCTATGACGAGGTGTTCGCCCGCCAGGTCCTGGCCGCCGGGCGTCCCGGCGACGCGGTGGTCGGCCTGACGACATCGGGCAACTCGCCCAACGTCGTTCGTGCGCTCGAGGTCGCCGGCCAGGCGGGGATGACGACCGTCACGCTCACCGGCGCCCTCGGCGGCAAGGCGGCCGACGTCGCCGAGATCTGCATCCGGGTGCCCAGTCACGACACCGGGCGAATCCAGGAAGCATGCCTGCACCTGGGCCACTCCATCTGCGAAATGGTCGAGGCGGCATTGTTTCCCAGGCCCTCCTGACTTCGACGATGGCCGCACCCGATCTGAGCAACGTGCGCACCGTCTTTCTGGACCGGGACGGCACCATCAATGTCAAGGCCGCCGACGGCGAGTACATCCGATCGCCGGACGAGTTGGTGCTGCTGCCGGGCGCGGCCAAGGCGGTGGCCGCCCTGAACGCCGCCGGTCTGCGGACGGTGCTGGTGACCAACCAGCGGTGGCTCTCGGAAACGCCCGCCGAGCCAGGGTGTTTCACGACCATCCAGCAGCGGCTGCACCAACTGCTGGCGAACGACGGCGCCCGGCTCGATGCCGTCTACCACTGTCCGCACGCGGCGAACAGCTGTGAGTGCCGCAAGCCCCTCGCCGGGATGTTGGTGCGCGCGGCGCAAGAGCACGGCTTCGAGCTGGCCGAGTCGGTCATGATCGGCGACGGCGACACCGACATGATGGCGGGCCGGACGGCGGGAACGGCGACCATCCTGCTGCGCACGGGTGGCCACCGGACCGTCGATGCGGACTTCGTGGTCGACGACCTGGCCGGCGCGGTGCAACTGGTCTTGAGCGCCCGAGCGTCGCTTTAGGTCGGTTCAAGAACACGCCGCGCATCCTTGCCGCCGCCGCCACCGGCTCATAACCTGGGCAACATCCGACCGCAGCCGGGTTCCTCGGGCCGGCGCGGTAGACGACGGCAAGCAGGCGGGCAGGTCATGGCATCACCGCGACGCACCCAGTGGTGTCGCGGTGCTGCGGGCGGCGGTCCGTAGCGGTGGCCGGACTGACCGGCGCCCGGGTGGACGAGCTGGCGACGATGGACATCTTCCAGGGATGTCCCGCCGAAGACCTCGCCCCGCTGGCGGGCCGCCTGCAGCCCCTGCGCGCCGCGCCCGGCCAGGTGCTGATGCGCCAGGGCGAGCAGGCCGTCTCCTTTTTGCTGATCTCCTCGGGTACCGCCGAGATCAAACACGTCGGCGACGACGGTGTCGTGATCGTCGAGCACGCGTCCCCGGGCATGATCGTCGGCGAGATCGCCCTGCTGCGCGACATCCCCCGCACCGCGACGGTGACCACCGCCGAACCGCTGACCGGTTGGATCGGTGACACCAGAGCCTTCGCCAGCTTGGCGCACATCCCCGGCATCACGCCGCGGCTGCTGCGCACCGTGCGCCAGCGTCTCGCCGCGTTCATCACGCCGATCCCGATCCGCGTTCGGGACGGCACGCTGCTCCTGCTGCGCCCGGTGTTGCCCGGCGACAGCGAGCGCACCGTGCACGGCCACATCTACTTCTCCAGCGACACGCTGTATCGGCGCTTCATGACCCCGCGGCTGCCGACCCCGGCTTTGATGCACTACCTGTCGGAGGTCGACTACGTCGATCACTTCGTGTGGGTGGTCACCGACGGCAGCGACCCGGTGGCCGATGCGCGCTTCGTGCGCGACGCCAACGACCCGACGGTCGCCGAGATCGCCTTCACCGTCGCCGACGCCTACCAGGGCCGCGGCATCGGCACCTATTTGATCAGCGCGCTAGCCATCGCCGCCGACGTGGACGGCATCGAAAGGTTCTCGGCGCGAATGCTTTCCGACAATGGGCCGATGCGCGCGATCATGGATCGCTACGGCGCCGTCTGGCACCGCGAGGACATCGGCGTCATCACCACCGTGATCGACGTTCCCCATCCGCGTCACCTGCCGTTCCGGCGTGACGAGGCCGAGCAGATCAAGCGCGTCGCCCGCCAGGTGATCGAGGCCGTCGGCTAAGACGGCGAAGTGCTTTGAACCGGGCGCCTGTCTCCGGACCACGAGGTGACTTCCAAATCCGCTGGCGCATGTGCTAGCACGTTTGGTGATTCCGACCTGACCCGGCGCTGGCGTGGGGCAGCCGGTATGGCGCTCTGCTGTGCTATCAACTCCTCATGCGGCCGTTCGGGATTGGCCCGGCGGTGACCACAGCGCTCGCGTTGGCCGTCGCCGGGTGCGCTCACCCACCCGCGCCCAAACCGCCGCCCGTTGCGGCGAAATCGCCGCCGAGCACCACCGCGGCCGTCAATCCCGCCAACATCAAACGGGTCGTTCGCGACCTGCCGCCCGGTTACGAGGTGACCACCGGTATCCCCAGCGCGGCCTCCCCGAGGGTGATCTGGAGCCTGGGGGACGATCTGCAGGCCAAGCCGGCCAGGTGCGGGGCGCTAGCCGACCCCGGGAACGGGCGCGACCAATCGGCGCAGGGCGTGTCGGGCTCAGGCAGTGGCGGCATCGTCAACGCGGTGGTGGTGGCTTTGCCGGGACCGGTCGATTTCCCCGACGAGCTGGTCACGGCGTGCGCCCAGTGGTCGGAGACCGCCGGGAACACCGTGGCGCATGTCCACCTCACCGACGCGCCGCACGTCGAAGGCGTCCAAACCATCGGCATGGTGGCCGACGTCAAGTCATCGGTCGAGTCCGGCACCGAAATAGATTCGCGCATTCATACTTTCACCGCCTACCTGGGCAGCTACTACGCGTTCACCACGCTGACCACCGATCCGGGCTCGGCGCTTCCGGTGCTGCCGCCGCAATTCGCCGCGGACCTGCTCGCCAAAACGGTGTCCACGTTGCGCAGCTGAGCTCTCCGCTTGGGTAGATTGGCCACGATGTCCAAGATGTTGCTCGCGGTTGCGGCCGTCTGCGTTTTGGCCGGCTGCTCATCGCCCACTCACCCGGCGAAGGTCGACATCAACAAGGTCGTCGACGTGAAGTCCAGCTTCGGAGCCGACTACAAGGTCAGCGACATCAGCGAACGGGGAATAGACCCCAAGCTGCTGGCCGGCCGCAAACTGCCCGACGGGTTGACGTTCGACCCGGCGAACTGCGCGAAAGTGGCGGCCGGGCCGGACATGCCGGCCGATCTGCAGGGCAACATGTCCGCGGTCACCGCCGAGGGCCGCGGCAACCGGTTCGTGGTGATCGCGCTGGAGACCTCAAAAGCGTTGCCCCTCAACGATCCCGGGAAGGACTGCGCCAAGGTGACCTTCGCCGGCCCGCAGCTGCGCGGCGGCGTTCAGGTGGTCGAGGCGCCGCAGATCGACAGCACCCGCACGCTGGGTGTGCATCGCGTGATGCAGGCGTTGACGCCGGGCGGTCCGCGCACCGGTGAGCTGTACGACTATTCGGCCGCATTCGGCGACTACCAGGTGATCGTCATCGCCAACCCGCTGGTGATTCCGGATCAGCCCGTCGCCCCCGTCGACACCCAACGCGCGCGCGACTTGCTGGTCAAAGCGGTGTCGGCGGTGCGCACCTAAACCGCTCAGCTTGATGGCGGCGGCCCGCCGCGCCCGGCTCCGCCGCGCTTGCGGCCGCCGCTCAGCGCACGCCGCGCGGCCGGAACTGAATGCTGACCCGCGGACCCACGGCCGCCGTCGTCTTGGGCACGGAGTGCTCCCAGGTGCGCTGGCACGATCCACCCATCACCAGCAGGTCGCCGTGCGCCTGCGGCAACCGCAGCGACGGGCCGCCGCCGCGGCGGCGCATCGCGAAGGCGCGGGTGGCGCCCAGGCTCACGATCGCCACCATGGTGTCCTCGGAGCTGCTGCGGCCGATGGTGTCGCCGTGCCAGGCGACGCTGTCCGAGCCGTCGCGATAGCAGCACAACCCCACCGTGGTGAAGGGCTCACCGAGTTCACCGGCGTAGATGTCGTTGAGCCGGCGGCGCAGCCGGGCCAGCTCAGGGTGCGGCGGCTCATCGACCGCGAGGTCGTGAAAGCTCACCAGCCGCGGCACGTCGACCACCCGGTCGTACATCTGCCGGCGCTCCTCGCGCCACGGCACCGTCGACAGCAAGGCCTCCAGCAGGTCATCGGCGTCGGTGAGCCAGCCGGCACGGATCTCGATGAACGCGCCGTCACCGAGTTCTCGGCGCTCGGTGTGCTGGAACAGGGAGCCTTGGACCGCGATCTCCACGCCACCGAGTTTATCGCACATCCGTTCGATGACACGGGGCGCGCGCTGCGCGTGTGGCGGGACGGTACGCCCCGGCGCCGCTACGGTTGAGCTGTGGGTGTTGTCGAGCTGGGCACCAATTCCGAGGTCGGCGCGCTGCGCGTGGTCATCCTGCACCGCCCCGGTGCCGAGCTGCTCCGGCTGAACCCGCGCAACGTCGACCAGCTGCTGTTCGATGGCCTGCCGTGGGTCGCTCGCGCGCAAGACGAGCACGACCAGTTCGCGGCGCTGTTGCGGTCCCGCGGCATCGAGGTGCTGCTGATGTCGGATCTGCTCACCGAGGCGCTGACACACAGCGGAGCCGCGCGGATGCAGGGCGTCGCGGCTGCCGTTGACGCGCGACGGCTCGGACTGCCGTTGGCGCAAGAACTTTCGGCATACCTGCGGGGGCTCGAGCCGGCCCGGCTGGCCCAGGTACTGATGGCCGGGATGACGTTCAACGAGTTACCCGCCGACACCCGGACCGACGTCTCGCTGGTGCTGCGCATGCACCACGGCGGTGACTTCGTCATCGACCCGCTGCCCAATCTGGTGTTCACCCGCGACTCATCGATCTGGATCGGGCGGCGGGTGGTGATCCCGACGCTGGCGCTGCGCGCCCGCGGCCGCGAGGCGTCGCTGACCGATCTCATCTACGCCCACCACCCGCGGTTCACCGGCGTGCGCCGGGCCTACGAGTCGCGCACCGCCCCCGTCGAGGGTGGTGACGTGCTGCTGCTGGCGCCCGGCGTGGTCGCCGTCGGGGTGGGGGAGCGGACCACCCCCGCCGGCGCGGAAGCCTTGGCGCGCAGCCTGTTTGATGACGACCTGGCGAACACCGTGCTGGCGGTGCCGATCGCGCAGCGGCGTGCCCAGATGCACCTGGACACGGTGTGCACGATGGTCGACACCGACACGGTGGTGATGTACGCCAACATCGTGGACTCGTTGTCGGCGTTCACCATTGCGCGCACGCCCGACGGGGTGGCCATCAGCGACGAAGCCCCCTTCTTGGAGGCGGCGGCCAAGGCGATGGAGATCGACAAGCTGCGGGTCATCGACACGGGGCTGGATCCCGTTGTCGCCGAACGCGAACAGTGGGACGACGGCAACAACACGCTGGCGCTGGCGCCGGGTGTGGTGGTCGCCTACGAGCGTAACGCCCAGACCAATACCCGCTTGCAGGACGCCGGCATCGAGGTGCTGACCATCGCCGGATCGGAACTGGGCACCGGCCGCGGCGGCCCGCGGTGTATGTCCTGCCCGGTCGCCCGCGACCTGTTGTAAGTAGCGCGCTACCGCCAGCTGGGCAACCAGATCTCCATGTTCCACGTCTGCTGCGAAATCGGCAGGCCGGTGAGCACCGGGAACAGCCACGCGAAATTCGTCACCACCAGCGCCACGTAACAGCACACGGCGATCAACCCCAGCGTGCGTCGCTCCGAATTCGCCTGCAGCTGCAGCCGCAGCCGCCGGGGTGGCGCGCCGGGGGTGTAGAGCACGTCGCCGCAAATCAGCGCGATGGCCATCACCAAAAAGGGAGCCATCGTCGCCGCGTAGAAGAAGTACATCTGCCGGTCGATGTCGGCGAACCAGGGCAGCCAGCCCGCGCAGTAGCCGACCAGCACCGCGGCGTAGCGCCAGTCGCGGCGGACCAGCATGCGCCACAACGCGAAAACGAGCACCGGCACCGCCAGCCACCACATCGCCGGCGTGCCCACCAGCATCTCGGCCTTGACGCAGGACTGGGCGCCGCACCCGGGGACGTTCTGCTCGTCGATGGCGTAGAGCACCGGCCGCAACGACATCGGCCAGCTCCACGGTTTCGATTCCCAGGGGTGGTAGTTGCCCGCGGAATTCGTCAGGCCCGCATGGAATTGGAACGCCTTGGCGGTGTAGTGCCACAGCGACCGGATGGCATCCGGCAGCGGCACCAGCGAGCGGGGGCCGATCGTCTGGCCCACCTCGTGCCGGTCGATGGCGGTCTCGGAGGCGAACCACGGTGCGTAGCTGGCCAGATACACCAACACCGGAATGACGCCCAGCGCATAGGCGGTGGGGATGAGGTCGCGGCGCAAGGTTCCCAGCCAGGGCCGGGTGACCTGGTACTGGCGCCGCGCGGCCACGTCGAACGCCAGCGACATGGCCCCGAAGAACAGCACGAAGTACAGGCCGGACCACTTTGTGCCACAAGCCAATCCGAGCAGGATCCCGGCGCCGAACCGCCACCACCGTACGCCCAGCCGCGGACCCCACACCGTGTCGGCGTGGCGGCCGTCGGCCAGCGCGGCGTGCATCCGCTGCCGAACCTGGTCGCGGTCGACGATCAGCGCGCCGAACGCCGCGACCACGAAGAAGGTGAGTATGCCGTCGAGCAAGGCGGTCCGCGCGGCGACGAAGCTGACGCCGTCGCAGATCACCAGCACGCCGGCGATCGCGCCGATCAACGTCGAGCGGCTGATCCGCCGGACGATCCGCATCACCAGCGCCACCATCACCACGCCGAGCAACGCGCCGGTGAACCGCCAGCCGATGCCGCTGTAGCCGAAGACCGCCTCGCCGAGGGCGATCAGTTGCTTGCCGACCGGCGGATGCACGACCAGGCCGAACCCGGGGTTGTCCTCCACGCCGTGGTTGTGCAGCACCTGCCAGGCCTGCGGGGCGTAATGCTTTTCGTCGAAGACCGGGGTGCCGCCGTCGGTAGGTGAGCCCAGGTTCAGGAAGCGGGTGATCGCCGCCACCAGCGCGATGATCCCGGTCACCACCCAGCCGCGGACCTGATCGGTCGGACCGAAGTCGGCCACCGGCACCAACGGTCCGGGGCTGACGACGGGCACCACACGTTGCGTCTCGGCACCCTCGATGGTCGGGGGGGATTCGCGGGGCGGGGCGGTCATCGGTGTCGATCGTAGGCTGTCGGTCATGACCACCGGCCGCCTGTTGCTGGGCGCGACCCCGCTGGGCCAGCCGTCGGATGCCTCACCCCGCCTGCTGGACGCCCTGGCCCGAGCCGAGGTGGTGGCCGCCGAGGACACCCGGCGGGTGCGCACTTTGGCCAAGGCCCTCGACGTACGCATCACCGGCCGGGTGATCAGCATGTTCGACCAGGTCGAGAGCTCCCGGGTGGATTCGCTGGTCGAGGCGATCCGCGCTGGCGCGACGGTGCTGGTGGTCAGCGACGCAGGTATGCCGCTGATCAGCGACCCCGGCTATCGGCTGGTGACGGCCTGCGTGGACGCCGACCTGCCGGTGCGCTGCCTGCCGGGCCCGTCGGCGGTGACGACCGCGCTGGCCGTGTCCGGTCTGCCGGCCGAGAGGTTCTGCTTCGAGGGATTCGCGCCGCGCAAGAAGGGGGCGCGGCGAAGCTGGCTGGATTCGCTGGCCGACGAGCGGCGCACCTGCGTGTTCTTCGAATCCCCGCGGCGGTTGGCGGCGTGCCTGCAGGACGCCGTCGAGCGGCTCGGCGGCGCACGCCGCGCGGCGATCTGCCGGGAGCTGACCAAGGTGCACGAGGAAGTGGTGCGCGGCTCGCTCGACGAGCTGGCGGCCTGGGCGGCCGACGGGGTGCTCGGTGAAATCACCGTGGTGCTGGCCGGCGCCACGCCGCGCGCCGACCTGCCGGCGCTGGTCGCCGAGGTCGAGGACCTGGTCGCCGGCGGCGCCCGCATCAAGGACGCCTGCGGCGAGGTGGCCGGCATGCATCCGGGGGTGCGTTCGCGCCAGCTCTACGACGCGGTGCTGCGGTCCCGCCGCGACTAGCCCGCCGCGCTCGCGGCGGCGATCGGCGGCAGCCCGACGACCGGGGACGCCTTGTGCAGGCATTCTTTCCATTCGGCGTCCGGGTCGGAGTCGGCGGTGATGCCGCCGCCGACGCCCAGCACCGCGCCACCCGCGGCGTCGAATTCGACGGTGCGGATCGCGACGTTCAACTCGCAGCCCGCCACGGGTGAGGCCAATCCGATTGTCCCGCAATATATTCCGCGGCGGTTGGGTTCCCACTGCGAGAGCAGTTGGCGGGCACGGTGTTTGGGGGTGCCGGTGACCGAGGCGGGAGGGAAGGTGGCGTCCAGCAGCGCCGAAGTCGGCAGCTCGGTGGGGACCTGCGCGGACACCGTCGAGACCAGGTGCCACACGCCCGGCGCCCGGCGCACCACCAACAACTCGGGCACGGTCACCGTGCCGACGATCGCCACCCGGCCAAGGTCGTTGCGGACCAGGTCCACGATCATGATGTTCTCGGCGACCTCTTTGGCCGACGCGCGCAGCGCCGACGGCCACGCAGCCAGCGGCAGCGTGCCCTTGATCGGGCTGGACGCCACCACCGTCCCGCGCCGCCGCAAGAACAGCTCCGGGGACAGCGACGCCACCGCACCCCAGGCGCCGGCGACGTAGGCCGCCCGGGCGGGGGAGGTGCGGGCGACGCCGTCGATGAAGAAGTCCAGCGGGGCGCCGGTGACGGCACCGGTGAACTGCGTGCACACGCAGGCCTGGTACACCTCGCCGGCGCGGATCGCCTCCAGGCAGGCCAGCACGCCGTCGCGATGCGCCGCCCGGTCGGCGATGCCCCACTCGATGTGGCACTCGCGCGCGGCGGCCCTCGGTCTGGTCAGCGCGGTGGTCAGCCAGTCCGGCATCGGCGCACCGGAGAGGCTCTCGTACCACCATTGGCCGTCGCGGTCGCGGCGCAGCACGCAGTCGGTCCAGCCGCCGGCGGCCTCGGGAATCCGGTGGGGCCGTGCGTCGGCGCCGGCGTCCGGATACGACAGGTAACCGATCCAGCCGCCGCCCACCGCGCGCGGCTCCGGCGTCCGCGCTACCGGGACCGCGAAGACGTCGTCGACGTGCACGGGGTGCACCGACAGGCTCGGCGCGATCACCGCCAGGGCGCCGAACCACTCACCGGTCAGCGCGGCGGGCGGGGGCAGGCCGAGCCGGCCGGTGGCGTCACCCACTGCGCGCAGCACCTGAGGTGCGGCGCCAAGATCGCCGAGCCGGTCGATGCGCACCGCTCTAGCTTGTCAGAGCGGCGGCGTTTCGCATCCCCCGCGGCACCGGGCGGATGGGCTCACCCGCGGCTGATGTCGCGGGCGGTGGCCAGCGCCGCCAGCTTCTGCGGGTTGCGCATCACATAGAAGTTGGTGATCTTGTCGCCGGTGATCTCGAGCGTGATCACGCCTTCGAGCTGGTCGCCGAGGTATAGCAGCACCGCCGGGGCACCGTTGCAGGTCACCATTTCCACCCGCGTCGCGCCCATGGTGGCGGCCCGGCGCATTAGGCCGACGATGGCGCGGGCCACCTTCTGGGCGCCGACCACCGGTCGGCGGGCGGCGCTCACCACACCGCCGCTGTCGGCGGTCCAGGTGGCATCGGGGGCGAGCATGGACATCAGCGCCTCCACGTCGCCGCCGGCCGCGGTGGCCAGGAACTGCGCGGTGATCTCGGCGTTGCGTTCGGGGTCCACCGTGTCGAACCGCTTGCGCCGGGCGCGGACATGTTCGCGTGCCCGGTGGGCGACCTGCCGGACGGTGGGCGCCGGCCTGCCCACCGCCGCGGCGATCTCGCCGTAGTCGAAACCGAACACCTCGCGCAGCACGAACACGGCCCGCTCGTCGGGACTCAGCGTTTCCAGCACCACCAGCATCGCCATCGAAATCGACTCCGCCAGAACGACATCGGCGGCGGGATCCTGCTCCTCGAGCAGCAGCGGCTCGGGCAACCACGGCCCCACGTAGTCCTCACGCCGGCGCGCACCGGCCCGCAGCGAGTTCAGCGCCTGGCGGGTTACCAGCTGGGCCAGGTACGACTTGGTGTCGCGGACCGTCGCCAAGTCGACCGCCGCCCACCGCAGATAGCTGTCCTGCAAGACGTCGTCGGCCTCGGTCGCCGAACCCAGCATCTCGTAGGCGATGGTGAACAGCAGTGGCCGCAGCATGGTGAACCGTTCGGCGTGCTCGCTGCCGGTCGGTGCCTGTGTCATCGCGCGGCGACCCCCTCGGGTGACTGTGCGGGCCGCTTGCCGCCCTTGATCCAGCGATACGAACCGGGCTTGGCGGCCTCGCGCCGGATCGACCACAGCGTGCCCTTGCAGATCGCTTCCTTGAGCGACGCCGCCGCCCGGCCACCGAGGTACATGTTCACCGGGGTGTCATCGGTGCGCGCCATCTGGAACGTGGCGTGCGTGCGGCCCAGGCTGATGCACTGCCCGACGAACGCCTGGCTCAGCGCCGCGGGGACCTCGCCCGCGATGCGGCTGAGCACGGTGTTGGCGGCCTGCGCACCCAGCGGGCCGGCGGCCTGGCAGCTCATCCGCAACGGCTGACCCGACGGCGCGGCGGCGTCCCCGGCGGCGACGATGCGCTCGTCGTCGATGCTGGTGAGCGTCTCGTCGGTGAGCAACCGGCCGATCGGGTCGGTGTGCAGGCCGCTGCGCGTGGCCAGGTCCGGCACCGCGAACCCGGCCGTCCAGATGGTCGCAGCGCTGGGCAGCACCACGCCGTCGCTGAGCACCACGGCATCCCAGCGCACCTCCTCCACGGCCACCGATTCCAGCACATTGACCCCCAGGCGGCGCAGCCGCTTGGCCACCGAGCGCCGGCCCCGCTTGCTCAGCGACGGACCGAGGACGGGACCGCACACCAGGGTCACCGGGCGTCCGCCCTCGGCCAGCTCGGAGGCGGTCTCGATGCCGGTCAGCCCGCCACCGACCACCGTGATCGGCGCGGGCAGCGGCAGATCGGTGAGCGCGTAGTGCAGCCGCTGCGCGCTTTCCAGGTCGGCGACCGAATGCGCGTATTCCGTGTAGCCGGGCACCGTCGACCCTGGCGCACCCGTGCTTCCCACGGCGTAAATCAGGTAGTCGTAGTCCAGCTCGGCGCCCGAGGTCAGCAGCACCCGGCGGTCGGCGGCCTGGATGACCTCGACGCTGTCGACGATCAACCGGATGCCCTCGCCGAGCAGCGTCGCGTAGTCGGCGGTCGCCGTGCCGGTGTCGGCAACCAGCTGGTGCAGCCGGATGCGCTCGACGAAGACCGGTCGGGGGTTGACCACGGTGATGTCGATGTCCGGGCGTTGGCGCAAATGGTTGGCGGCGAGGGTGCCGGCGTATCCGGCGCCGACAACGACGACATGGGTTCGTTCGGGGACCGACTCGGTCATGGCTGTCTCCTATTCGTGAGGACCTGTGCCCTTGAGACACCGCAGACCCGACGAGCGTGACAGGCTCGCCCGCAATTGTGACCCGTCTCACTGCCCGTCATCGGCGCCACCGGTCAACCGACCGCCCGAACCCCGCTGAGCTGCGACGACGCCACGCCGACAGGCGCGTGATACGCTGCGCTACGCCAATTCGTGGCCTGCCCCGGACCGGATGCACGCACCACTGGAAAGCGCGAAATTTGGGGCCACTTACCCGCGCACGGGTGTGTATTGGGGGAAGCAACCTTGACGACGACCTTCGCTGTGACTGGGCCCGGCGCCGCGCCGGGACCGGCTCAGTCGCGCAGCCCTCGCGGGCCGCTGTCGTCGGTCGCGATCTGACGCCGGTGGCCATCGTGTGCTCATTGAGGAAACGCGCGCTGGCCGCTCTCGCGTGCGCGGTGGTGGTGCTCGGCGGCTGCGGCGACAAGAGCGATCCCGGACCGCTGTCGGCGATGGTTAGTCCGGCCATCCCGCCCACCGCGCAGGAGATCCCCAACCCGCTGCGCGGCCAGTACGAGCAGATGCTGAATCCGCTTTTCCCGCAAGGCAACCCGGCTCAGCAGCGCTACTCGGCATGGCCCGCGTCGTACGACGCCAGCCTGCGCGTCTCCTGGCGGCAGTTGCAGCCCGTCGATCCGCGCACGTTGCCCCCCGATGCGCCCGACGACCGCAAGTTCGATTTCAGCTCGATCGACGACGCGCTGACCAAGCTCGGTAGCCGCAACATGCGCCTGACCCTGGGCGTGTACGTCTACAAGTCCTGCTGCAACGACTCGTATTCGGACAACACCAACATCGCGATTCCGGACTGGCTGCGCCCCTCGGCCGCCAGTTATCCCGCGCCGCCGACCGGTTCGGCCCCGGGCGTCACCCATGTGGTGCCCAACTTCAACGACCCCGACTACCTCAACGGCGTCAGCCAGCTGCTGGCCGCGCTCGGTCGTCGTTACGACGGCGACGAGCGCCTGTCGGTGTTCGAGTTCTCCGGGTACGGCGACTTCGGTGAGAACCAACTGGGGTACCTGCGCGATTCGCTGAGCGCGCCGGGCCCCACTCCCGACGAAAGCGCCGCAAAGCTGGGCTATTACAGCCAGTTCCGCGATCAGAGCATCACCAAGGCCTCCATCGCGCAGTTGGTCACGGCCAACGTCAACGCCTTCCCGCACACCCAGCTGGTCGTCGCTCCGCAGAATCCGGAGATCGTCCGCGAACTGTTCGCCGACGACGTCACCAAGAAATTGTCCGCGCCGGTCGGGATCCGCGCGGATTGCCTCGGCGTGCAGGCGCCCCTGCCGGAATGGGCCGAGGCCAACGACTCGCACTACGTCCGCTCCAACGACGCGGTCGTCAACGCCATCAAGCAGCGGCTGATGACGGCGCTGGTGATCAGCCAGTGGTGCCGACTGCCGAGCGGAGCCGACGCCCGGTCGTATTACGAGAAGGGCCTGCACGACGTCATCCGGTATCACGTGTCGATGACGTCGAGTGCGGATTTCCCGGACCGCGATGCGACGTCGGCGATGGATCCCAAGCTGTTCCAGGTGTGGGCCCAGGCCAATACCGCTGCCGGTTACCGGTATTCGGTCGAGGCGAAGCCGGGATCGCAATCGATCCAGGACAAGGTGGCGACCATCTCGGTGGTGTGGACCAACTATGGCTCGGCGGCGGCCACCGAACGCTGGGCGCCCGGCTACAAGCTGGTGGACTTCTCCGGCGCGGTGGTTCGCACACTGTCGGCCACGGTCAATCTCAAGACGCTGGTGCACGACGAGTCCAGCCAATCGCGTGAGGAACCGGTTGCGGAGTCGGCCAGCGAGTCGGTGCATGTCGACGTGACCGGCCTCGCGCCCGGGCATTACACGCTGCGCGCCTCCGTCGAATGGCAACAGCACACGCCGGGCGCCTCACACGTGGTGAACTATGCGCCCATGGCCCTGGCCCGCGACGGGCGAGACGGCTCCGGGCTGTATCCGATTGCCACACTTGACATCCCGAGCGACGCGGCCTCAGCAAACGGTCAGTGACCCGCCGCGGCGCACGCCGTGCACCGCCCACCGACATCTCGTCGTAAGACCTGATGGAGCCGGATCTGCGTGTTACCGTTTCCAGACGGATTTCGGCCGCGCCGCGGCGCGGTTCGAAATGCAACCAGCAAACAACCGAGCGAACTATCGGACCCCTTCGACGGGTACTCGAACGGGTCGCCGTGTGCCCCGTATCGGAGGACCCGTGCCGCGCAGCCTGAACCTGGTGGTCACCTCCGTCGCCACCCAGCTGATGGAGGCCACGGCGTCCACGGCGACCCGGGTCAGCGAAAGGGTCCTCGCGCAGCTCGTCGAGCAATTCGATGTGGACGCCAGCTTCCTGCGTCACCACCAGCCCGACGCCGCCGCCTCGGTGTTGGTGGCCGAGTGGCCGCGACGAGCCGGCGCCGCCGATCCGGATCCGATGGCCGATCTCGAGTTGGACGGCGCCGAGTCGGTGCTCGCTCGATGCGAACGCGACAGGAAGCCGGTGGTGACCCGCCCGAACCAGTCCGCCGGCGGGCTTCGCCGCTGGCTCAACCAGCGCACGGCACCGGTCACGCCCTCGCTGGCCGTCGCGCCGCTGGTGTCCGCCGACGCGACGACCGGTGTGCTCGGCTTCGTCAAGTTCGGCGCCCGCCGGTGGAAACAAGAGGAGATCAACACGCTCGAGGCGGTCGCCGCCCTGTTCGCTCAGTTGCAAGCGCGCATCGCCGCCGAAGAACGGCTCCGCTATCTCGCCGAACACGACGACCTGACCGGCGTCTACAACCGTCGGGCGCTGGTCGCGCACCTGACCGAACGGCTCGCGGCCGACAGCCCCGGGCCCGTCGCGGTCTTCTACCTCGACCTGGACCGGCTCAAGCCGATCAACGATTACCTCGGCCACACCGCGGGCGACTGGTTCATCCGCATGTTCGCCCAACGCATCGAGGAGTGCGCGGGCAGCGAGAGCATGATCGCCCGGCTGGGCGGCGACGAGTTCGTGGTCATCCCGGACCGGCCGATGTCGTCGGAGGATGCCGAGGCGTTCGCGCGTCGCCTGTCGGCGATGCTGTGCGACCGATTGACCATCGGCGGGCACGTGATCAGCCGCACCGTCAGCATCGGGCTGGCGATGGGCGCGCCGGGGACCGACAACTGCGCCGATCTGCTCCGGCGAGCCGACGAGGCCGTGCTGACGGCCAAGCGCGCCGGCGGTAACCAGACCGCGGTGTCCACCGACGACATGTCGCTGAAACGCGCCTTCCGCAACGACATCGAGCTGCACCTGCAGGGCGATATCGAAAGCGAAGGCCTGATCCTGCACTACCTGCCCGAGGTGGACCTGTGGACCGGGGCCGTCGTGGGCGCCGAGGCGCTGGTGCGCTGGCGCCATCCGGTCTGGGGGCTGCTGTTGCCCGACGCGTTCATCGGGGTGGCCGAATCGACCAACCTGGCCGCGGAGCTGGGCAGCTGGGTGATGCGCAGCGCCTGCGCCGAATTCAGCGGGTGGCGCGCCACCGGCGTCGGCCAAGGCGCCATGTTGCGCATCAACGTGTCACCCATTCAGCTGATCAGCCGCGGCTTCGTGGAAAGCGTCGCCGACACCATCGGCGAGTTCGGGATCGATGCCGAATCGGTGTGCCTGGAGATCACCGAGCGCGCGGTGGTGCACGACATCGACACCACGCGAAAGACCTTGGCGGAGCTCAAGGACGTGGGCGTGCAGATCGCCATCGACGACTTCGGCACCGGCTACGCCGTCCTGTCACACCTGAAGTCGCTGCCGGTCGACATGCTCAAGATCGATGCCGGCTTCGTGCGCGACGTCGGCACCAACGCCGGCGACCTGGCCATCGTGCGCGCGATCATCGGGCTGGCCGAGGCCTTCGGCCTCGAAGTGGTGGCCGAAGGGGTCGAGACGCCCGCTGCCGCACTGACTTTGATGCAACACGGGTGCCACCGGGCGCAGGGCTTTTTGCTCTCGCGTCCGCTGCCGGGTGACGCGATGGAAGCGCTGCTGTCCGCGCGGTGGATGCCGATGCCGTTTCTCGCCGATCGCGAGTCGTCGTCGATGGGGTCGCTGTAGCAGCCCCTCAGGCGCCCTCGGGCACGAAGACGAAGTTGTTGACATAGACGCCGCGACCCGCCCAACCGTCTTCCTGGCTGCCAACGTTGGCCGGATCCTGATGCCGGGCCGGGTCGAACTCCGCGATCGGCCGTCGAACGCCATCGAGATCGAAGTAACCCGCGTAGCCCAGTCCCTGCAGCAGTCCGGTGATCTCGGCGACCGAATTGGGATGATGGCGTTCCTCGGCCTCCACCACGATGACCGGGCGCTGCTGTGTGAGTGTCTTTGTGGCGCCGTGCAACACGGCGAGCTCGTGGCCTTCGACGTCGATCTTGATCAGGCCGATGTCGGTGAGGCCGAGATCATCGAGGCGTCGGACCGGCACCTCGATGCTGCGAATCGTGCCGTCGCTGACGTCGCCCAGTGCGTTGCCGGCCTCGATTGTGCTGCGGCCCGGCTCGGACGCGACCACCCGCATGGTCATCACGCCGGGCTCATCCGACAACGCCACCGCTTCGACTTGCACCGCGGCGCCGACCGCGTCGAACATCGATGCCAGATCGCGGGCCTGGGCCGGTCGCGGTTCGAACGCGATCACCGATCGCGACGAGGCCAGCATCGCGATGGTGAACTCGCCGAGGTCGGCCCCGATGTCCACGGAGATCCGGCGCGGATCGCACAACGACGCCACCAGCTGGATGTCCGGGCGGGATTGCCCGAGGCTCTGCAGGATGCGGAATTTGCGCCGCCAGAACCGGCGCGGTGCGAGTTTCTGTGCCGCAGGTGCGAGCCAACGTTTGACCGAGCGTGCGACAGCCATCTTCGGTGATCTCCTGCCCGATTCGCGGAGCCATCAGCTTAGTCGACCCGCCGGCGGCCCCGGGTGCGGTGAACGAACTGACCACCCGGATTTGCCGGTGCGCTCCGGGTGTGGGCTATAGCCTGTTGTAACCCTTGACATCCCACACCACCATGCGACGTCAGCCAACGGGTCAACGACGGTAGCGAAACGCGAACCACCAGAGAGGTAGCAGTCGATGCGTTTGATCCAGACGGTGCATGCCGGCCGGTGCATGCCGATGTCGTTGCTCGCCTACCGCGAGCCGTTGTCGCCCGACGCGGTTTAGCGAAAGACATCATGGTCCGGACAAATCGACACCGGAAGATCCTTGTCGTCGCCGTGTGCCTGGGGTTGGTGCTGAGCGGATGCGGACGCGGCGGTGACCCTTCGCCGCTGACCGCGATTGGCAGTCCCGCCATACCGTTGTCGGTACAGGACGTATCGAATCCGCTGCGCGGCCAGTATGAGGATCTCTTGCAACCGCTGTTCCCGCAAGGCAATCGCGCGCAGCATCGGTATCCGGCGTGGCCCGCATCGTTCGACGCCAGCTTGCGGGTGCCGTGGCGACAGTTGCAGCCCACCGACCCGAGCACGTTGCCGCCCGACGCTCCCGACGAGCGCAGGTTCGATTTCAGCGTGATCGATGACGCGCTGGCCAAGCTGGCCGGCCGCAACATGCGGTTGACCCTGCGGGTGGTCGCCTACAACTCGTGTTGCGACAACACCTATGCGAACAACACCAACATCGCCATGCCGGACTGGCTGCGCTCGGCGGCCACCAATTACACCGGTCCACAACGCTATTGGTGGACCCCCGGAGTCACGCATGTCGTTCCGAATTGGAACGACCCGAACTACCTCAACGCATTCGGTCAGTTGCTGGCCGCGCTGGGCCGCCGCTACGACGGGGACGAGCGGCTGTCCGTTTTCGAGTTCTCCGGCTACGGCGATTTCAGCGAGAACCACATCTCGTATCTGCGTGACACGTTGGGTGCGCCCGGCCCGGCACCCGACGAGAGCGTCGCCAAGCTCGGCTATTACAGCCAGTTCCGCGACCAGAACATCACCGCCGGCTCCATTCAGCAGTTGGTCGCCGCCACCGTAAACGCCTTTCCGCACACACAATTGGTGACGACGGCGCTGAACCCGGAAATCGTGCGCCAACTGCTCGCCGACGATGTCACGAAGAAACTGTCCGCGCCGGTGGGTATCCGTGCTGATTGCCTCGGGGTCCAGCCACCGCTGCCCGCCTGGGCGGAAAAGGACGGCTCGCACTATGTGCAGTCGAAGGATCCGCTGGTTGGCGCACTGAGAAACCGGATGGCCTCGGCCCTGGTGATCACCGAATGGTGTCAACTGCCTGACGGGACCGATCCACGCACCTATTACGAAAAGGGCCTCGACGACGTCGTCAAGTACCACGTGTCGATGACATCCAGTTACAACTTCCCGGCCGTGGACGCCACCGCTCCGATGGACCCCGGGTTGTACCTGCTGTGGGCGCAAGCCAACGTCGTCGCCGGATACCGATATTCGGTGGAGGCGGGTCAGGGATCGCAATCGGTGAACGACGGCAAGGCGACACTGACCGTCACCTGGACGAATTACGGCGCCGCCGCGGCCACCGAGAACTGGGTGCCCGGCTACCGGCTGGTCGATTTCTCTGGGGCGGTGGTGCGTTCGATTCCCGCGACGGTGCCGCTCAAGACGCTGATCCAATCCCAACTCGGGGATGGCTCACGCAGGGAGCCCGTCCCGACGTCTGCCACCGAGTCCGTGCACGTCGACCTTTCGGGCTTGGCGCCGGGGCACTACACGTTGTGCGCGGCGGTGGATTGGCAACAGCACAAGCCGGGAGCCACCCATGTGGTGAACTATCCGCCCATGCGGCTGGCTCGCGACGGGCGCGACGGTGCAGGTTGTTATGCGCTTGCGACGCTCGACCTGCCGCGGGATGCGCAGACTCGCGCGAGTTGATGCACCGGCAAGGCGCGGCTGGCGATTTCGGCAATGCGAACGTGACGATGCTGCATAATCTGCAGTGGGTAAGCGCGGCCGGTGCTAGAAATCGCGAGCGACGCAATTCGCGCCTGAGGTTTTAGAGAGGTTATCAGCCGATGGATTTCCGCACCTTTGTCCGGATTCTCGGCCTGCATTGGAAACTCGCACTCACCGCCTTATTGGCCTGTACCGTCGGCGCCGCATTCGTTACGGCGTTGCAGACGAAGCACTACCAGTCGTCGGCCACGGTCCTGATTTCGTTTTCGGGTGCGACCGACCTGAACGAGTTGTACAGCGGCACAGAGGCGGCACAAGAACGGTTGTCGTCGTATGCCCAGATCGCCGGCGGCCGCATTGTGGCCGAGCGCGCGATCCGCCAGCTTCAGCTTCCCCTGAGCACCGACGAGGTGCTGAGCCAAACGCAGGTGAAATACACTGCGAAATCGGTGCTCTTCACGATCAGCGTCAAAGACACCGATCCGGCCCGGGCCGCCGCGCTGGCGGGCGCGATGGCCAATCAGTTCGGCGTGATCGTCCCGACGCTCGGTCAGGCCCCGGTCCCCAACGGCGTCAGCGGTCCGGTGACCCCGGTGCAGCGCCCCGAGCCGGCTGAAGCGACCGCGCCGCCGACCCCGTCGCCGGACGTGCCGGCAACGACGGGCCCCACCGGGAAACCATGGCCGGCGGCCCGAGCGACGGTGGTCGAGCCGCCCCGGGTGCCCACCGTTCCGGTCTCGCCGGTGCCGATGCGCAACATGGTGATCGGGTTCATCGCCGGTGTCCTTCTGGCCATCGCGGTCGCGCTGACCCGCGAGGCCAGCGACCGCACCATTCGCACCCGCGAGAAGCTGGAAGGCGTTTCAGGCCTTCCGATTTTGGCGGAGCTGCCCGGAAAGCGCGGCACCGTTCCGCGCTTCGGCACCGACGCGGCATCCGACGATGCCGTCCGTGGCCTGCGCACCCGGCTGCTCAGGGCGGTAGGACCGGAGGCCCGCCGGGTGCTGGTGACCGGGCCGTTCGGCGGCGAAGGCACGACGACGACGGCGATGAACCTCGCGCTCGCGCTCGCCGAAATGGGCGAAGACACACTGCTTGTCGAGGGCGACAGTCGCCGGCATGTGCTGGCGGGCCTGCTGCGGGTCGAATCCGGCGAGGGACTGGGCAACGCGTTGGCCAACCCCGCCATCGCCGCGGAAGCCGTGAAGCCGACGCCGATTTCGCGGCTGTTCATCCTGGCGTCGCGGTCCGCGCGCCGCGAGAGTTTGCCCGCCAGTGCCTATTTGCCGGAAGTGCTCGACCGGGTCCTGCAGGAATTGTCGTCGCGCTTTGATCGAATCGTGGTCGACGGTCCCCCGGTCCTGGCGACGGCCGACGCCGGGCTGCTGGCCGGTGCCGTCAACGCGACGGTGTTGGTGGTGCGGGCGCGGCGCACCACGGCCGACGAGCTCAACGATGCGCTGACCGCTCTGCGTGCCGCCGGCGCGCACGTCGTCGGGACCGTGTTGGTCGATGCGCGCCAATCCCTGCACATCAGGGCGGCGGACCGCGCCTACCGATCGAAGGCCAGCGGGTCGGCGTGAACCTCTACCTGCGGGCTCGTCATCGCCTGGCGGTGGAGGGAACGCTGCTGGCGATGTTCGTGTTCGGGTGTTTCGCGTTCGGCGTGTTCTCGGTCCGCCGAACCACCGAGGGAGTGCTGCTGACCGCCGCGTTGTTCTGCGTGGTCGTCTACTGGGTGAAACCCGAAGGAATGGTGGCGGTCACGCTCTTCGGTGCCTTCGCGGCGCTGCCCGAAGGCCTGCACGTCGGCAAAGTCATTGGCCCCGTGACCATCTACGCCTACCACGTGGCCGCGGTGCTCGCGATCTGCTACCTGATCCCGACCGTGCGTCCGCGGGCCCATGATTTCTTGTTGCCGGGGCTGTTGGTGCTCACCGTGGTCTGGTCCACCGTCACCGGGTTCGAAACCGGCCATGCCGACCTGGTGGTGATGCGCGAATCGACCACCATGATCGAAATGGCCATCGGATTCGTGTTGGCGTTGTTCGTCGTCTACGGCGGTCACGTCAAATTCTCGATCCGGGTGATGATCGTGATCCTGTGGTTTTCCGCGGGCATGGCGATTGTGAGTTCGCTGTTCGCCATCCGGCTGGCCGGCCGCGCGGAAAGCCTGGAGGGCGCCACGGGTGCCGGCCAGGCCGTGCGCATCATCCTGTCCACCCAAACGCCGGCCACCGCCATATTGTCCGCCCTGGTCGCTGCCCCGATCGTCGGACGAGTAAGGCCCGCAATGTATTTCGCACTCGGCCCGCCGGCGCTGAGCATCTCGCTGTTATCCTTCTCCCGCAACACGCTGATCTCCATGGGGGTGGCGGCCGGCGTGGCGTTGGTCGGCAGCCTGAGCTGGGCGGCGGTGCGGCGCACGATCACCACCGCCACGGTCGGATTGGCCATGATCGCGGTGACGGTGCCCGGGTCGCTGTTCTTGCTGCAACGCTCGAAAACCGGGGCGTGGCTCAGCGATCAATACGCCGCCTTCAATCAGCGGGTGCTCGGCGGGGTGACGTCCAGCGCACTGGCAGTGGACGATTCGGCGTTGGAACGATTACGGGAAATCAATCTGCTCAAGGAGACCATCGCCCAGGCCCCGGTGTTCGGCCATGGCCTGGGCTACGTCTATCAGCCACCAACCGGGGACGACGAGTTCCACCTGTACCTCTATCCCGCCTACTCCCACAACTTCTACCTGTGGTGGCTTGCCAAGGCAGGAGCGGTGGGCATGGCGGTGTTCGCGATATTCGCGCTCACACCCGTGATCCTGGCGCTGCGCTGCGCGCCGGCCGCGGCGAAAATCAGCGCGGCGGTCGCCGCCGGACTCCTTGCGATATCCGCCGTCTGGCCGCTGCCGGAGATGCCGATGGACGCGCTGGGCCTGGGTGTGGCCTTGGGCGCCGCAATGGGATACGCCGGCCTGCGGCGCAGGAGCGGTGACGCGGCCCCGACCGACGCCGACCCCGCGCCGACGTCCGGTCCGACCGATCATGCCAATGCCGGCATCGCCACGGCCCGCTGACCGCGCCCGCGCGGGCCGAACATGATCGCGGTGACGCACGTGGGGCCCGACATGTACAGCATCGGCGGGACGCAGTCGGTGATCCGGGTGATCCGCGACAACAGGATCGGCGCCGACGAGATCCGGGTCCTGTCCACGTGGGCGGGCCCGCACCACCACGTCAGGAGCCTATTGCTCACCGCCCGTGCGGGGTTGGTGCTGTCGCGAGCACCCCGCGCTACCATCGTGCACTTTCACATCTCCAACGGCGGCGCGTGGTTGCGGGAGGGATCCCTGATCCGCCTGGCCAGAGCGCGCGGCCTCCGGGTGATCGTCACGGTCCACGGCTCGGACTTTCCCGAGTTCGCCCAAGCGAATCCGCGGTTCGTGGGCGCCACGTTGCGCCAGGCGGACCATGTCATCACCCTGTCGCAGGACGCGGCCGCCGCGGTTGCCGGGGTGGCGCCCAGTACGGCAACCACCATCGTGGCGAACCCGATCGTCGTTGATCGGGACGCCCCCGGGGCCGGCTCCACGCCGCCCGTGGTGCTTTTCGCCGGCGCCGTCGGGCGGCGTAAAGGAGTGGACAAACTCGTCGCGGCGTGGCGGCTGCTGCTCGCCGAGGGGATCGAAGGGCGTTGTCGCATAGTCGGTCCCATCGACGACTACACGCCGCCGCCGACGGAGCGGCTGACCGTCGAAGGACCGGTGCATCCCGACGCCGTCCGTGAGCTGCTCCGCTCGGTTCGCGTGGTCGCGTTGCCGTCGTCCGCCGAGGGCATGCCGATGATCCTGACCGAGGCCCTCGCCGGGGCGCGACCGTTTGTGGCAACTCCCGTCGGCGGGACGGCGCAGATCGCCCCGGATCCGAGCATGATCGTCCCGCTCAACGACGTGCCCGCACTGGCCGCGGCGATCGGACGCTATTTGCGCGACCCGGATTTGGCCGAGCGCGACGGGCTGCGCGGACAGCAGCACATCGCGGCCACCCGGAGCCCCGCGGTCATCGACGCGCGGCTGCGCCAGATCTACGAGGGCTGTGGCGTTGCGGCGGGTTGAACTTCAGGGACCGCAATTGGCGGTCAGCGCAATCGGTTTCGGATGCGGCTCGTTGATGCAGTCGCCCTCGCGGAAGCAGCGGATGGCCGTGCTGGCCAGCGCGCTGGCCGCCGGCATCACCCATTTCGACACCGCGCGGATGTACGGCCTGGGCAGGGCGGAGGCCGAGCTGGGAGCGTTCCTGCGCACGGTCGACCGCGACACCGTGACCATCGCGACCAAGTTCGGCATCGACGTGGGCGGCACGGCGCGCCGCCTCGCCCGATTCCAAAGTCCCGCACGGGCTTTGCTCCGGAAGGCGCCCGCGCTGCGCCGCTCCGTCAAGCGGCGCCAGGCGCCATCGCAGACCGCCCGCGTGTACGACGCGGCCATCGCGGCGCGCAGCCTGGACCAGAGCCTCGCGGCGCTCGGCGTCGACTACGTCGACATCCTGTTCGTGCACGCCCCGCGGCCCGGCGACACGGTGGCCGGCGACGAACTCCGCGAATTCTTCGAACGCGCCCGCCGGCAGGGCAAGATCCGCGCCTGGGGCGTCTCGCAGGACGAGGGGCTCGACACGGACTTTGCCCGGACCTTCGCCCCCGACGGGGTGAGCCAGCTGCGCAGCGACCTGCTCAACCCGGCGCCGCGATCCGCCGACCTCGCCTTCGGCGTCCTGAGCGCGCCGTACCGACAACTCACGGCAGCGTTGCGGGCCGACCCGGATTTGGCGGGACGCTGGCGCGAAGCCCTGCAGACCGATCCGCTGGCTCCCGGCACGCTTTCGACGCTGATCCTCGGATCGGCCGCGGCCGCAACCGGGTGCCCGGCGATTCTCTACAGCAGCACCAGGCCCCGCCGCGTCGCCGAGGCGGCGACGGCCGTCTCGTCGCCGCCGGACGCGCAGACCGTGTCGCGATTCCTGGCTCTGGTCAAGGAGTTTCGTGCGGGGGCGGCCGCGTGATCCGCGGCGTGGCCCACTTCGCGCCCGGCATCGCCATCGAGACCGACGTGGCGATCGTCGGGGCCGGCCCGATCGGCATCGCGACCGCGCTCGAGCTGGCGGCGGCGGGCGTGCAGGTGACGCTCATCGAAAGTGGCCTCGAGCGCATGGACCGGGCGGCGCAGGAATTGTCGAGCTTCGATTCGCGCCAGGACGACTACTTCCATTCGCGCAGCGAACTCACGGTCCGCCGGCAGGTCGGAGGGACCTCGGCGCTGTGGGGCGGGCGCTGTGTCAAGTTCGACCCCATTGATTTCGCGGATCGGCCCCTTACCGCGCAGGCGCCCTGGCCGATCGGGCACGACGACGTCGAGCAGTATCTGCAACGCGCCTGCGATTGGGCGGCCTGCGGCCGGGCGGCTTTCAACGCGCGCGATATCCCCGAAATCGCGCACCGCGACATGATCGGTGGACTGCCCGACGGCCGGGTGCGCACGACGGACCTCGAACGCTGGGCCCTGCCAACGCGTTTCGGTCGCGAATACCGCACCGCGCTGCGGGACGCTCCCGGTTTGACGTTGTGGACCGGTCTCACCTGCACCGAAATCGTGACGCCGCCGTCCGGTGACCGCGTCGATCATCTGGTGGTCAAGACGCTCGACGGCCGGCAGGGCACAGTGGTCGCGACGGACTACATCGTTGCGACCGGCGGCTTGGAGGCCACCCGTCTGCTGCTGGCGTCGGACCGCCATCATCCCGGCGGGCTGGGAAATGCGGGCGGGCACCTGGGTCGGTGGTACATGGCTCACGTCGAGAGCCGGGTGGCGCGTGTGCAGTTCAACACCGACCAGATCCTCTATGGGTACGAACGCGACAACGACGGTGTCTACGTTCGCCGGCGCTTCACCTTCGACCCGCACCTGCTGCGTGAATCCGGAATGCCCAATGCCGCAGTCTGGCTGGTCAATCCGCCGATCAGCGATCCGGGCCACGGAAGCGGCATTCTGTCGGGGGTTTATCTGACCCTCATCTCGCCGCTCGGCCGGTTCCTGCTCGCCGGCGCCATTCGTGAGGCACACACGAAGACGGACGGACCGCCGCGCATCGTCGCGCACCTGCGCAACATCGTGCGAGACCTGATCGGATCGATCCGCTTCGCGTTCGAGTTCTGTTACGCCCGGTTCCTGCGCAAGGGCAGGAAGGCACCGGGATTCTTCGTCAAGAGCGCCGACAACCGCTACCTGCTGCAGTACCACGGCGAGCATCTTCCGCACTGGGAAAGTCGCGTCGAGCTGACTGACGAGCGAGATGCCCTGGGCATGAGGCGGATTCGCACCCATATGCACTTCTCCGAGGCCGACTTCCAGAGCGTGCGCAAGGCCATCGTCGCGATCGACGAGCACCTACGTCGCCACGGCGCGGGCTACGTGGAGTGGCTGACCGACGACGTCGAGGCGTCGGTGCGTGCCTACATGGCGAAGCGGACCGGCTTCCACCAGGCGGGAACCACCAGGATGTCGGATTCGCCGCAGGACGGCGTCGTGGACCCGCAACTGCAGGTGCACGGCGTCCGCGGCCTACACGTGGCCAGCACGTCGGTGCTGCCGACGTCCAGTCAAGCCAATCCGACACTCGTCGGGATCGCGTTGGGCGTCCGCCTTGCCCGGCGCCTTGCGGACGCTCGCGGCGCGGTCACGTCGCCGTTGCCCACATGTCGTCGATGAGGGACTTCGTCTGCGCGATGTTGGCGCGGCTGGACGCGCCGAACACGATCGACCGGATCTGCGGCTGGCTACAGACGTACTCGATCGCCTCGCGCGGCGGGATCGCGCCCGAGGCGAGGACGGACATCGCGATCAGCCGGCACCGGCGGTCGCGGACGGTCTTCTCGTAAAGCTCCACACCGCCGCACATCCGGAAGCCGATCTTGTTGAAATTGGCGCACACGATCGGGTTTTCGATGCCCTGCCTGTCGAGCGCATCGAGGAGCCTGGGCAGGTTCATCGTGATGAAGCCCGGCTCGGCGTCGTACTTGAGCCTGACGTGGTCGGAGAACAGCCGGAAGGCCTCGTCCATTCCGAGCCCGAGCAGCAGGTCGGTCACCACGTTCTGGATGAAGATGACGGGCGTCGACAGTCCGGCGAACATCTTCATCTCGGCATCGACCAGGAGTTGCATCAAGGGCTCGACGTCCTTGCTGGCGATCGCGACGCCGCCCTTGAACATCGATCTGACGGCGCCGTTGTCGGGCAAGAACTTCCGCAGCGCCTCAACGATGCCGAATTCGGTCACGGCGTTGGCGTATTTGTGCGCGTACGGCATGCACGGGTAGAAGACGTAGTCGGGGTATTCGGTACGGTTGGCGCGGAAGTGATCACAGATCTCACCGACCCGATCGTGGGTGGTGCAGACGAAGGTGCGGATGCCCTCCCGATAGGCGTCGTCCAGCGTCGCGAGCACGGCGGGCAGATGCTGGAAGCGTATCGCCTGTGCCCGTGCCTTGTCCTCGGACATGTGATTGACACCGAAGAACTGGTTGTCTCCGAAAAGCACGCGGTCCATGGTCACGATGCCTTCGAGGTGGCGAGTCTCTTGATGCGCGCGACGATCTCGCGCCGCAAGGCGCCGCGCGGGGATCCGTTCACCGCATCCTGCGGCTGCGCCACGGAGGCCGGATTGCCGGTGATCATGCCGACCACCCGATCGACGTCGAGCGCCGAGCGAAACGTGTTCTCGCCGTCCACCCGGTTCTGTTTGACGCTGTTGGCGAAGTAGTCGATCTGCGCCGAATACTCCTCGCCGCGAAGGTAATACCACACCTGTTCGGTGAGGTCGGTCGTGTACCGGATGGTCCAGCCCTTGCCGAACTCGGGGAGCCGGGGGTGCGCCTCACGCAGGTAGATCTGGCACTCCTGGCGGTCGGCGGTGATGCGGCCGTTGGTTCCCCACACCGAGACCTTCGTCGACATCTTGCGGAAGCTCTCGTCACTCCAGTTCACGCACAGCTGCCCGGTCGCGCCGTCGGGATAGCGCATGGTGCAGTAGACCTCGTCGTCGACGTCGCGCGAGAACACGCTCTGGCGGACCACCCCGTCGACCGAATGCGGCACGCCGGCCACGAAGTTGATCAGATCGATGGCGTGACAGGCGTAGTCGTAGAGGGCGCCGCCACCCTCGGCCTTCACGCCCCGCCAGGTGCTGCCCTTTTCCCGGAGCACCACCGGACCGTACGCTTCGGCGCGGACATGGTGGATGCGCCCCAGCGCGCCGGAGGCGACGATCCGCGCCGCCTCCCGGAAGGAGCCGATGAAGCGGCAGTGATAGCCCACCTGGGTGACGAGCCCCCGCGTCTCCGCCAGGGTCACCAGCCGCTCGCCATCCGTGACATCGAGCACGAACGGCTTCTCGCAGAAGACGTGTGCCCCAGCCGTTAGCGCCTTTTCGACGATCGGTGCGTGCAGCCTGGAGGGGACGGCGACCACGACCGCTTCGGCGTCGGTCGCCGCCAGCATCCGGTCGAAGTCGTCGTAACAGTTCAGGCCGGTGTATTTGGACAGGACGTCGCGCACATAGCCGGCCGAATCACAGATGCCCACCACGTCCAGGTCTGGATGCGTGCGCAGGACCGCGAGATGCGACAGCCCCATCTTTCCGAGACCGACCAGGGCCGTACGAATCATCGTGTGCGCCTTTCACTCTTCGTTCGAGTCCCGCGGCGACGTGTGCGGCGAAGGTGTCGAGCCGCAGGGGCGGGAGGGGTTCCACTTTGCTCGGATGATGGCGCCCGGTGCACGGATGCAGCACGGCCGCCGCGCAGTCGATCGCTGCGCCGACGCCTATCAAGACATACGGGCATCCCTGTCCTCGTACGCAGTGAGATCGCCTGCTCTAGGGGCGCTCAACGCAACGATGATGACGTTAGCATCGGTGGGTTGCCGATTTCGGCGATCTCGTCGATCTCGTCGCCCGCCGCCCGTCGGCGGCGTACATCCACCCGGTGCCGGCCGAGTTTCGTTGCTATATGCCAGAACGCGATTGAGGCGAGGCCGGGTTCATTACCATTGAGCTGCCACCGCGCCTCGTGCGGTGAGGGCGGGAGCGAAAGCTCTTGTCGTGCGGCCGAGTTTGGTCGCGAGCGCCTGAGATGAGGGAGGACATGGGCCGCCTGCTCCTCATCGCGTCCTCCGGCGGGCACATCTACGAAATGTTCTGCCTGCGGGAGTTCTGGCAGGACAAGGATCGGTTCTGGGTGAGTTTTCCCACCGCCGACGCCCGGTACCTGCTGCGCGACGAGACGGAGATCTACTGGGCGGCGCACCCCACCGTCCGCAATGTTCCCAACCTGCTGCGCAATCTGGTGTTGGCGCTGCGGCTGCTGATCCGCCACCGGCCCGCGATGATCCTGACCACCGGATCGGGCGTGGCCGCCCCGTTCCTCTGGCTGGCCTGGCTGCTGCGAATCCCCACCGTCTTCGTCGAGTCGATCACCCGCATTACCGAGCTGTCCCTGACCGCCCGGATGGTAAAGCCTTTCGCCTCCCGGTTTCTGGTGCAGTGGCCCGAGTTGGTCGACCGCATTCCCCGCACCGAATATCACGGGAGGATCGTGTGATCTTCGTGATCATGGGGATGGAGGTGCACCCGTTCGACCGGCTGGCCCGCGCGGTCGACGAGCTGGCCCGGGCGGGCACGGCCGGGGAGGACTTTTTCGTGCAGCTCGGCACCTGCCGCTACGAACCGCGCCACGCGAAGTTCGAACGCTTCCTGTCCTTCGGGGACGTTTGTGACCAGATCCGGTCCGCATCGGTGGCCATCAGCCACGCCGGCGCCGGATCGGCCTTGCTGTGCATCGAGCAGGGCAAGCATCCGGTGGTGGTGCCCCGTCGCTCGCGGCTCGGTGAACACGTCGACGAGCACCAGCTGCCGTTCGCCGAGAAGCTGGAGGCGGGCGGCCTGGCCACCGTGGTCCGGCAGATGGAGGAGCTTCCAGCGGCGATCGCGGCGACGCGGTCTCGGGTGGCACCCGCCGATGCGCTGGGCCGCGCCCGCGAGCTGACCGGATGGCTCGAGACGTTCTGGCGTGGACTGGCCTGAGCGTTTCAGGTCAGCGCCGCCGGGCCGTCGTCACCGCGGCGATAACCTCCAGCAAGCGGTCCGCGACCAGCTCGACCGAGCACCGCAGTGCGTAATGGCGTGCGGCCTCGGCCCCTTGCGCCGCGGCGACGTCGGGGTCGGCCAGGGCGTCGAATGCGGCGGCGAGCCCGGCCACGTCGTCGATGCCGACCGGGGGACAACCCGGTGGCTGGTACTCGGGCAGGGCACCGGCGGTGGACACGATCGGCATCACGCCCAATTGCATCGAGAGCACTTGCACGCCGCTTTGCGAAGCACGCCGGTAATGGGCGATCGAACCCTTCGCGGCGGCCAGCGCCGGGATGACGTCGGCGTAACGGAAGCTGCCGTTGCGCCAGCGCGCGTGTTTGGGCAGGGCGGTCGCCTCGAGTGACCCGCCGCCGATGAGCACCAGATCGTCTCCGCGCCAGGCGCCCCCGAGCACATGTCGCTGCCAGGCCTGCAGCACGACGTCGATGTTCTTGTACGGGTTGAGGCGGCCGAACATCACGAAATCGCGGCGCCCTTGCGGCCCGACGAACGCCGGCAGCCGGTCCAGGTCGAGGTCGCTGGCCAGCGGCACGACATGCACGGGCGTGCCGGCGATGTCGCGGCGCGCGGCGACGGCGGTCGCGACGTAATCGCTGTAGGTGACGGTGGCCGCCGAACGGGCGCCCCAGCGGTCGAAGACCGCACGTTCGTAGGCCGGCGTCAGTTCGTCGGGATCGTGTGGCCGATCGTCGTGCACCACCTGGATGCGTGGGACCCGTCCGGCCAGCGCGATCCAGCGGGGATCTCTGACCAGTTCGGCGATCACCACGTCCGGCCGGTACTCGCGGATCCGGCGCCAGGCCCGCAGCGTCGGGAGCCACGTTGCGCCCCTGCGGAATCGCGGGTCGAGCACCAACTCGTAATCGCGCGCGGCGTCGGACTCCGGGTGCTGGTCGGAGGTCACCAATAACACGTCGGCGCCGTGGCGCAGCAGCGCTTCGGCCTGCACGCGCACCGCGGGCCGTGTCCACGGTGAAAGCCAAAGCACCCGGGGCGAATTCACAGCACGGCTCCGATCGCATCGAGGTAGGCATCGGCCATCGCCTCGACCGTGTAGTGCTTGCGCATGCGCTCGTAGCCACGTTGCCCCACCGACGGCAACGCGCCCGGGTCGGCCAGGATCCGGGACAGCTGTTCTCGCCAGCCCGAGACCGACACGGGCTCGACGAGGAATCCGGCCCGGCCGAAGTCCAGCATCTCCGGGACAGCGCAAACCGCCGACGCCGCAACCGGTATGGCTCGCGACATCGCCTCGAGGATCACCACCGGGAAGGCCTCGGAGCGGCTCGGCACGCACAGCAGATCCGCGTCGGCCAGGGCCGGGCCGGGCCCCGCCGACCAGCCGCGCCACTGCACCCGCTCGCCCAGGCCGGCGGGGGTGGCCGCCTGCAGCCTCTCCCGGTCGGGTCCGTCGCCGAAAATGGATAACCGCCAGGGCATCCCGTCGAGCCCGCTCAGCGCCTCGATCAGCAGGTGGGGGTTCTTGTGTTCGACGATGCGGGACAGCATCACCAAATGCAGCGGCTCGCCGCCAGGTCGCTGCCGGGGCCTCGGCTCGCCGATGTCCGCGACACCGTTGGGTGCGATGAATCGCCGCCCCCGCAGCCGATGCTGGGCGACCAGCATGTCCCAATGCCGTTGCGCCAACACGATGAATCCGTCGGCACGCCGCATCGCCGCCGTCAACGGCCGCGAATAGATGGGCCGGTCCTCCTCGGGGGGGACGTGCGGCGCAACCAGCCAGCGCCGCTTTCGGCCGGCCGCGCGCCACAAACTACCGAAGCCCACCTCGGTGTTGGTGTCGCCGGTGACGACCACCGCCGGACCCTCGGCGACGTCGACCATCGGCGCCCACCAGGGTTGGCGCACGACGCGCACGGCGTCCGGAATCTCCGAGATCAGGGGGCCGAGCCGCTGAACGCAGACGATGGTGACCGGGAAGCCGCGACGGACCAATTCCGTTGCCAGCAGCGCCTTTTGCCGCTCGGCCCCGCCGTAGACCAGGCGGTTGGTGGTGATCACGATCGTCGGCAGCGGCGTGCGGCGGCTTCGGGCGGCCCCACGCGCGACCCGCGGTGGCCGCCGCAACCGGTCCAGCAGGGCGGCGCCGGCCAGATACGCGTCGGCGAGGTGCACATTCTTTTGGTGCTCGAGCAGCAGCGCGGTGTTGGCTCGGCGCAGGTCCTGATCGCGGCCCGCATCGCCGTCAGCGGGTGGCGCGGTGGCGCGTTCGGTGCCGAGCTCGTCGGCCGACAGAACGCGCCATCCCGCAGCGCGGGCTCGGGCCTGCCAGTCGGCGGCCTCGCCGGAACCGAAGAATTCCTCGTCGAAACCGCCGATGGCGTTCCAGGCAGCGCGGTTGATCGCCAGCACGGTCGCGCCCGCAACGGGTCTCGGCCGTATCGTTGCGAGGCCCCGTGGTGCCCAACCGGTTTCGGCGGCCCGCACAATCGGTGAAACCGCCGCCACCCGAGGCTCGCGAAGTAACTCCCGGGTGCGGGTGAGCGGGCCCAGCAGCCGGGCGTCGGGATCGAGCACCAACAGGTCGGCGTCGGCGGGTGCGTGGTCCACCAGCGCGTTGCACGCCGCGGCGAAGCCGACATTGCCCGGTTTCGACACCCATTGCACCGCAGGGTATTCCGCGGCCAGCTCGGCTCGTCCGGGAAGTTCCTCGTCGCTGCTGTGGTAGACGTAGACCGCCACCGCGGTCAGCTGCTCGGCGACACTGGCCAGGCAGCGCTGTAGCGACTCGTGGCTGCGACGGTGCGCGATGAGCACCGCCAGCGAGCGGACGGTGGACAGGTCGGTCGGCTCGCCGACCGGGCGCTTCAGATACGCCCGATCCGTTGTGCGTTTCATGCCGCCAGCTGATTGCGGCGCAGGGAGGTCAGGCTCGACCAGCCGAGCGGGCCGGCGACGGCGCTGGTGGCCAGGTAGGCCGCGGCGGCGGCGAGCAGGACCACGACGACGTGATGCCCCGAAAGTAGCAGCGCCACAGCCACACTCGCTGCCGTCGGGATCAGCAACCGCAGCACGAACAGCACCGGCGTGCGGTAGCCGCAGTGACGGCGCAACCACCAGGTGCTGACCATCATGTTGAAGAACTCCGTGCACACCAGCGCGACGCCCGGCCCGACCGCACCGTACCGCCCCGCAAGGCTGAGGTTGAGTGCGACGTTGACCACCAGGGTGGCCATCGTCAACCAGAACAGGATCCGCTGATGATGACTGGCGACCAGTCCCTGGCCAAGGGTGCCGCCGACGAAACGCAGGGCCGCCGCGACGAACAGCAGCGCCAGCGTCGGCGTGCCGCGCTCGACGAACGCTTTGTCGCCGAAGAACGCGATCAGCGGTCCGGACAGCAGCGCCCCGACGGTGGCCACGGGTACCGCCACAAAACACATCAGCTCCACGCTGCGGCGCAGAAATCCCGCGAAGGCGGCGACGTCACGCGAAAACAGCTCGGTGGCCGTCGACAGCGTCGACTTGTGAAAGATCAGCGAGACCACGATGGTGTTGAACGCGACCGTGAAGGCCAGCCCGTACACCCCGACTTCGGAATGCGTGCTCAGCAAGGACAGGATCACGCCGTCGGCGCGGCAGTACAGCAGGCCGACCACCAGGAAACCGATCAGCGGCAGGCTTTCCCGTAACAGGTCGGCCGCCTCCCGCGGTGCGAAGATCGGGCGTACCGAGATGTGCCGCGTCGCCGCGGCGCCCTGGATCAGCAGCTGCACGGCGGGCGGGATCAGCTGCGCGACGGCGAACCAGATGACGTCCGACCGCATCGCAACCAGGCAGGCGACCATGGCCAGCGTGCCCGTTCGGGCGGCGACGTCGGAGATGGCCACCGCCGAGAATCGGACGGTGGCAAGAAATACCGGCTCGAAACGGGTCACCATGGTCTGCATCAGCAACGCTCCCGAGAGCACGACGAGCATCACTCGCACCTCGGGGTCGTGATAGATGAGCAATCCGGAGACGGCGGCCAGCACCGCCAGTGGCACGCAATAGATCAGGGCCAGGCCGCTGTTGATGCGCACCAGGCGCTCCAGATCGCCGCGGCCGGAGGTCACCCGGCGCACGATCACCGTTGCGATGCCGAGATCGGCCAGGCTGGTCCACATGGCGATGAAAAGCACCGCGATGGAGAGTTGGCCGTAACGCCCGGGCCCCAGATAGCGAGCGGTCATGGCCACCGAGACCACCGAGGCCAGCATGCCCAGAGCGCGGCAGATCAACTGGATCGAGAACGCGTGCGCCATCCGGGTGAGCGGCACCGACGGCACCAACGCATCGGCTGCCGTCGGCTCGGTCATGGCTCGCGAGCCTAGTAGGCTCCGTGGCTTGTGAGTACCGCTTTCACCGTCTTGGCGATAATCACCAGATCGCCTGACATCGACCAGTTGTCGACGTAGGACTGATCCAGCCGCACCGACTCTTCCCAGGAAAGGTCCGAACGGCCGCTCACTTGCCACAGTCCGCTGACTCCGGGCTTGACCAGCAACCGGCGCTTCACGTCGTTTTCGTAGTTGTCGACCTCGCGCCGCAACGGAGGCCGCGGCCCGACGACGCTCATGTCGCCTTTGAGGACGTTGATGAACTGGGGCAGCTCGTCGATGCTGTAGCGGCGAAGGATCTTGCCGATGGGAGTGACCCGGGGGTCGTCGCGCATCTTGAACAGCATGCCGCCGGCGCCCTCGTTGAGTGACAGCAGTTGCTCGAGCTGGGTGTCCGCCCCGTCGGTCATGGTGCGGAACTTCAGCATCGTGAAGGGCTTTCCGTCGACGCCGATGCGTTCCGACGGGTAGAAGACGGGCCCCCTGCTGGTCAGCTTGATGGCGATGGCAGCAGCGATGAGAATGGGCGCGGTGGCGACCAGCGCCGCCAGCGAGAACAGGAAGTCGAAGGCCTGCTTCTGAAAGCGGTGTGCCCCTTCGTATTGCGGCTTGTCGACGTGCAGCAGGGGCAGGCCCGCGGTGAGGCGCAGCGTCAGGCGCGCCGCGGTCACGTCCATCACACCGGGGGACACCACCAGGTCGACGTCCATCGTCTCGAGCTGCCACATCAGCTCTCGGATCCCGTGCATCCCAAAGTGATCCGTCTGCGTCAGCGCCACTGTGTCCGCGCCGCAGCTGGCGATAGCGGTGGCCGCATGGGTCTGGTCGCCCAGGATCGGGATTTCCCGGCCGCCGATGGTCAGCGTGTTGCCGCGGCCCGGACCATAACCGGGGATGCAGACACCGACCACGATGCAGCCGGCCAGCGGATTGCGGGCCAGTTCGTGCGCGAGGTGGGTCACCGCCTGGCGGTCGCCGATCGCCAAAACCCGGGTCTGGCAATGGCCGTCGGCCCGCTTGCGGTTGACGTGCTTGCGCCACCCGCTGCGGCTTCCCAACAACGCCAGCGTCCCGACGGGCAGCGCGATGGCCAGATAGCCGCGGGCCAGATCGACCTTGGCAAGCAGCGTGACCATCGCGATGATCCCGAATGTCCAGAAGGATGCCGTGCCGATCCGCCGGTACTCCTCGATGCCCGCCCCGATGATCCGGCTCGAGCGCGTCTGGAACACCGCGAGGGCCGACAGCCACAGTGCCGCGAAGAGGAAGGAGAACAGCGTCATCGTCGGGTCCGAGTAACCCGAGGTGTTCGCGATCTCCCCGAACCGGACATACTGAGCCAACAGCACCGACGCGCAGACGATCACCGAGTCGCTGATCCGCAGGTACTGCGAGTACTGATCCTGCCAGCGCCGCAACGCGTTGCCGCCGGCCGAGGACGCCGGAGCGGCGGTTGCCGGGGAGCCGTTGGTGTCGCCGCGGCGCACCGCGGTCGTGTCCGCGGGCCAGGGTTTAACCGGTCGGCGGCTGGGCATGATGTCCACGGTGTTGCGAATCATTACCGACTGATGCATGTCGCCACCTGTTCCACTGGAACCAATCTGGGTTTGCGTGCGGGCCAGCTCGCGTCCTGCTCCGAGATGACCGTGACCGGAATGGGCCACGAGATGCCGAATTCGGGGTCATCCCAACGGATCCCCTGCTCGTCGGTCATCGCGTAGTCCCCGCTGACCTGGTAGCTGACCTCGGTGTCGTCGACCTGAGTCTGGAAGCCGTGCGCAACATAGGGCGGCAGGTACAGCGTCCGGTGGTCGTCGGCGCTCAAGTCGACCATCACGTGGTCGCCATAGGTCAGCGAGTCGGGACGGACGTCGACCGCGACGGCGGCGATGGCGCCGCGCGTGCAGCGGACGAGCTTGGCCTCGGCGTGTGGCGGCACCTGACGGTACAGCCCACGCACGGTGCCCCGGGTGTAGTTGAAGACGATATTCGTCTGCGAGACATCGAAATTCAGCCCGTGATTGGTGAAGTCCCTGGCGCAGAACGTCCGTGAGGAGAACCCGCGATGGTCACGGTGGATTTCTAAATCGATGATTGTCACCCCGGCGACCTTGGTGGGCGTGTATTTCACTTACCGCTCCTTCTTGACTACCGGGCCTGGAAAACCGTTGCGCTCATGCGTGGGTTTACGCGTATCCGGCGGCCGGCGGGCGGGTCATCACGGTCGGGATAACGCCGTATCGGGGTCCGAGCGATTTGCCCGTCGCGGCCGCCAGGCGCGGCAACGACCCCATGACGCTGGGGGGCACGTTCGCGCCGGCGAGGTTGATGGCGGGCAGCGCGGAGACGGCGCTGTTGGCGGCCGGGATCACGCTCGTCCAGCTCGCCGGCACGGCCAGCGGGCCCAGCGACGCGGCGCTGCCGAGGCTGCCGAAGACACCCGAGCCGAGCGATCCGAGCGCGCCCGCGCCGGAGCTCGCCGCGCTGGCTGCCCCCGACACCGCGGCCGCGGCCCCGCTGCTGGCGGCATTCGCCAAGCCCTGTGCGGTTTGGGCCATGCCGAGGATGGAGGACATCCCATACAGCGGGGTGGCCGCCGCCGAGAACGCGCTGGGAATGGCGCCGGGTATGCCCGACGCGAGGCCCGTCATGATCGACGAGTCGGTCGCCGTGCTCCCGGTGGTTCCGAGGGTGGTGCCGACGTCGCTGCCGGTGTCGGTCAGCATGGAGACGCTGGACTTCATCGGCGAGGAAAGCTGGTGCAGCGTGGTGGGCACCTTCGACACCACCTGGGCGAGGTTTGCCTGCTCGGTTTGCGCGGTGACCCGCCCGACCGTCGCGGCCTGCTCGGCCATCCCGCTCTCGTTGGTCATCTTGGGCGCCGGGTTGAACTGGGTCACCGAGCACGCGGCCGCGGAGCCCGCGGCGTACTCGTACATCGCCGCGGCGTCCTGCGCCCACATTTCGCCGTACTCGGCCTCGGTGGCCGCGATCGCCGCCGCGTTCTGGCCGAAGAAGTTGGTCGCGACCAGCATCGCGAGCTGCGCCCGGTTGGCCGCGACCGCCGGCGGGGGGACCGTCGCCACGAAGGCGGCTTCGTAGACCTCCACGGCGAGCCGCGCCTGACCGGCCGATTCCGCTGCCCGGGCGGCGGCCCCGGCCGTCCACGCCATGTACGGTGCGAACGCGGAGGCCATCGCCAGCGACGACGGGCCCATCCAGCGCTGGGTGGTCAGGCCCGCGATAACCGTGCGGTAGCAACTCGATGCGGCATGCAATTCGGCGGCCAGGCCGTCCCAGGCCACCGCGGCGGCGATCAGCGAAAGCGGGCCGGGTCCGGTGTACATCCGGATGGAGTTGATCTCCGGCGGAAGCGCTCCGAAATCGATCATTTCAGACCGTGACGGGCTGCCGGGCCGACGCGGCGCCGGCGGCGGGAGAGGTGGAGGCGATCGTCGGTGCGTCGACAATCCGCTGGTCAGCCGTGGTCCGTGGGCCGGTTGAGGCCTGTGACCAGCGGTTCGCCGTGACGAACGACATGTGCTTCCCCTTATGCGGTGCAGACGGTCGAGACGATGTTTAGGCCGTTACCAAACTGACGATCTGACAATAGCGTACAAAACATACCAATGGTTTGACAATAGCGTGTGATCTAGACCTCAGGTATTTACGCACGCGTCAAACGGGACAGCCGTATGACTGCTAACCTCTGGAGTGGGCTACATGTCTTGAGCGACACGGGTGCGTGTTCGCTCCCACCCCTGAAGAACCGAGGTAGTTGTGCCCTGCATGAGCAAGGCGTTCGACGACGTAACGGCGGGCGAAACGGCCCGCGGCGTCGGCCTCGGCCGAAACGGCGGCGCCCAACCCGCGCCGCGGGGTACCTGAGCTCGCGAGTGTTATGACGACCCATTCGACTGACGGACGAGCGGACGCGACCCGGCAACAGATCCTGCGGGCCGCATCCCACCAGTTCGCCCGGCGCCCCTACCACGACGTCGGTCTCGACGACATCCTCGCCGAGGCCGAGCTGACCAAGGGCGCCATGTACTTCCACTTCAAGTCGAAGCACGCCCTGGCCGTCGCGATCATCGACAGCCAGACCGAAGCCGGCGCCGTCGCCGTGCAAGAACTGATGACGCGCGGCCTCTCGGGCCTCGAGACCCTGATCGACTTCTCGTATCTGATCGCCATCAAGGACATCAAGACCGATGCCGTCAGGTCGGGACTGAATCTGATGGAGTCGGTCGGCCTCTCGGACGGGCTGCAGGCGAAGTTGTTCGATCAGTGGATCAAAGCCCTGGGCAGGGTCGCCGAGCAGGCCAAGGCCGAGGGCGATATCAACGACGAGTGCGACCCGCAGGACATCGGCCGCCTGATGGTTTCGCTGCACATGGGGCTGCGCAAAACCAGCGACCTGGACGACCCCGAGCGGTTCCTGCGCGACCTGGAGAAGTGCTGGTCTTTGCTGCTGACCGGGATTCTGCAAGCGGACCGCACGGAATACTTCCGCCAATTCCTCAGGCGGCGTGCGGCGCTCGCCATCACCACCAGTTCAGCGGATGCCGACGACCAGTAACGGCGCGGGCAGTTTGCACGGTCGGATCGTTGTAACGACTGATACTGTGAGCCGTCTTGCGGGCAATGTGAAACCAGATGAGCGCTCTGCGCATCCGATGAGATCCCGGAGGTGCGTGCACCATGGCGCGCCAAGTTCGCTCTGAAGCCACCCGCCGGAAGATCCTCGACTCCGCCATCGAAGTGTTCAGTGACGTCGGGTATGCCGCCGCCGGTTGGAGCACCATCATCGAGCGGACCGGAATGACCAAGGGCGCCCTCTATCACCATTTCGATTCGAAAGAATCGTTGGCGTCGAACATCATCGAGGAAGGCTCCGACACCCTTCTCAGCGCTTTCCGCAATGTCTGCGGATCGTCGTCGCCCGGGCTGGAGAACCTGCTGCACGGCACGTTCACGATCGTGGAGGTGCTGAGCTCGGACAAAATGGCCCGCGCGGCCGCGCAATTGGCCACGGCGTTAAGCGGATTCAACGCCGCGGCCTCGCGGTTCTACGCCAACTTGATGCTGGAGACGGCGCAAGAGGCTCGGCGGGCGATCAAAGAGGGAGACCTCCGCAACGAAATCGACCCCGACGTGCTCAGCGCGTCGGTCATCGGCACCATCTTCGGGGCGCGGTTGGTAGCCAACGCGATATCCAGCCACGGCAGGATCGGCAACATCGTCGGCGACCCCACCGAGCGCCTGCATCAGATCTGGAACCTGCTGCTTCCCGGTGTCGTCTCCGAGGCATCGCTGCCCTACTTCCGGCAATTCCTCCGGCGCGAAGAAATGCGTCATGCCGCGGCCAGGGCGTCCCGCGACGACGCCACCGCGGAATCGCAAACCGATTAGATTTCGCCCATAGCCGGTGCCGAGGCGCCGCGGGATCTCGAAGAGGCGTTGCGAGATACCTTTTCGCGGTCGCCACGACGGCGATTCCGTTATTGGGGTTGAAGCGCTTTCAACAATGCATACTGTTCCGGTGATATACCGGAAATCTCTCGGTCGAGTAATTGCGCTGGCCGGTGTCGTCGGATTCTTGCTGATGAGCGCTCCGGCATCATGGGCTGCGCCGGCCGACCCGGCCCCGTCGACGGACTCGACGACGACCCTGTCGCTGCTCGACGTCGGGTCCGCCTCCACCCTGGAATTCTGGGGGCTGACGAGCAGCCAGCAGCTGACCGTGCCGGTGCTGCACGGCCTGACGCCGGCCGCTTTGAATACGACGGTCGAGCTGCCGATCAATCTGCGGTCGGGGATGATCACCGTGACGCAGGGGGAGCGCACCCTTGCCAGGCTGAACCTGCCCACCGCCGACCAGACACCGATCGCGATCCCGTTGGCGGGCGCGGAAGTCAACGACAATTGGCTGACGGTCACCGTGCACGCATACCTGGTTCCGGTGGACGGATACTGCCTGTATCAGGAAAGCCCCCTGCGGCTGACCAACGGAACCGTCACCTACACCGGGGCCGAATTGCCGCCGACCACCGTGGCCCATTTCCTGCCGCCGGTGCTGCGGAAGCTGAGCATCTATCTGCCGCAGTCGCCCTCGACGGCGGAGTCCGACACGGCAATTCAGCTCGCCGCCTCCGCCGCCGCGCACTACGGCAAGCAGGTTCCCGACATCGTGGTGATCCCCCTGCAGGAAGGCCAGGCCGCGCCCCCGGCCCCGCCGCAATCGCTGGAGCGCCAGATCGTCGTCAAAGAGGGTCCGGATAACGGGCTTTCGCTGCAAGGCTCCTCCGGTGTGCCGTGGCTGTTGATGTCGGGGCCGTTGAACCGAGCCGACGACTCGGACACGGCCGCGTTGTTCAGCGACGTGTCGGAGCTGGCCCTGTCCGCCAAGGCCACGGTGGATTCGCCGAAGCCCAAGGTGCAACTGCCCGGCAATACCGCCTCGCTGCGCGAGCTCGGACAGCCCTTCGCCAACTCGACCTCACTGCAACCGCGGGTGTCGATCGGAGTGGACCAGACCAGGTTTGGCCGATCCATCCACTCGGTGCGGGTGCATCTGCAGGGGTCCTACACCCCGACGTCGAACAACGGCGTCGGCCAGATCGCGGTGACGATCGGCCCGGAAACCATCGACCACTGGCCCACCGACGGCCACGGCACCATCGACCGCTGGATCGACGTGCCCGACCGGCTGCTGCAGCGCTACACCAACCTCGAGTTGGTACTCGACGTGGCGAGCAATGTCGGACACTGCGGCGACTTCTACACCGCCGGACCGGGAAATCAGCTGCTCACGCTGAACATCAACGGCGACAGCACGGTTGAGAGCAGCCCCGCCGCGCCGCCGGTGCCCGACGGTTTTCAGTCGATGCCCCAAACCCTGATGCCCCGCGTCCAGGTCGGCATCGCCGAGCACTCGTTCGTCGACACCGTGCGCGCGCTCGACATCGTGGTGGGCCTGCAGCGAATCAGCTCGATACCGATCGACACCACTGTCACCGGTATCAAACAGGCGATCGACTCCTCCGATCCCGCACTGCTGATTTCCGCCGACGGGTGGAACCAGTCCGAGGTGGCGCTGCCGGTGGCCGCGGGGCCCAGCGGCCCGATCACCGTCAGCGCCGTCGGCCCCGGTGACAAGCCGGCCAAGCTCACACTGGACCCGGTGCTGCGGTTCGCTTCTCTGCAAACGGTTTTCAACCACGGGCGGTCGCTGCTGATCGCGACGTCCAACGGCGCGCCCGGGCAGCTCGACGAGCTGATCAGGTGGCTCAAGAGCGACAACAACAAGCACTGGCAGCGGCTCAAGGGTGTCGCGGTGGTGTCGGTGCCCGGGCAAGACCCGGTGACCGTCGATCACCCGCCGCTGGCCGCCGGCGCCTCGGCCGGGGGATCGGCGAGTCATTCCAACCTCGACTGGCTGTACTGGTTCGGTGCGGGCTGGGTGGCGGTGGCCATCGTCGGCGCCGGGGTGATCCTGTGGCGGGTCAGGCGCGAATCATGGCGGCGCCGATAGCGTTTGGCCCTTGATGGCGCGAATCAGGGACATCGAGATCCGCCCCGCCGTCAGGAACATCGCGGCCGCAGCGCTGTGCGCCGCCGGTGTCCCGGCACTCACCCGGCGACGACATCGCGACGCGCTCGCCATCGTGATGTTCCACGGCGTGGAAGACGCGCCGCTGTCGCCGCCCTGCTGGCATGTCGGCGGGGTGGCGATGTACCGCCGCCAATTGGAGTACCTGCGCAAGCACTTCAACGTCCTCGCGCTCGAGGAGGCCCTGGCGGCCCTTGCCGACGGGACGCTGCCGCCACTCGCGGTGGCGATCACGTTCGACGACGGCACCGGCAACCTCGCGACCCACGCTCTGCCGGTGCTGCGCGAGTTGAACCTGCCCGCGTCGGTGTTCCTGGCGACGGGTCCGATCGGCACCGGCGAAACATTGTGGCCCGACCGGCTGTGGCTGGCGATCGCCCGCACCGCGGTGGCCGAAGTCGACTTGGCCGCACTGAAATTGGGGACGCGTTCGCTCGACGGCGACGCCAGGCGCGGCCGGGTCTACGCGGCCGCGGTGGAGGCGCTGAAGAACCTCGGCGACACCGAACGCGTCGCCGTGCTGGATGAGGTCCTGGCCGCGCTCGGGTACCGCGACGACGGGGACGCCGGCCCGTTCCGGATGCTCACCTGGGAGCAGGTGCGGGACATGGCCGGTGACCCGCTGGTGAGGCTGTATCCGCACACGGTGACCCACCCCATCCTTGCCCGGTGTGGCGACGACAAGGTCGAACGGGAGATCACCGATTCCTGTGTGGCGATCGAACGTGAGACCGGCTCAACGCCAAGGGTTTTCGCCTACCCTAATGGCCGGCCGCAGGATTTCGATGACCGGGCCAAGGATGTCTTGCGCCGCCGCGGGGTGCGCTGGGCGCTGTCCACCACACCGGGATTCGCCGATCGCGGCTGCGACCCGCTGGCTTTGCCGCGGCTGGCGGTCGGCGGCAACGCCACGTTCGACCATTTCCGGCTCACGGTCTGCGGCGGCCTGCCGCGGCGGCGGCACAAGCCCGGCGCGGCCGGCCGCCGCTAAGGGTCAGCGGCGCTAGCGCGCCTCTTCCCAGAGCTGTTCGGTCAGATCCTGGAACGCCGCGAGGGCGAACTGATCGTCCACCCGTCGTACGGCGGACTTGCTCATCATCGCGCGCACCACCGAGCCGTCCTTGTGCGCCAGTTCGACGACCATGTTCGCCAGCGCGTGCACCGTCGCCAACAGCGAATCCGAGGCGGGGGCCTGATGGAAGATCTGTTCGAATCGCAGCGACAGGGTCTCTTCCGGCTCGTAACCCATCATGTCGGCAAATGCGGTGTTGGCGAACAAGATACTGCCGTCGTCTCCGATCGCCAGCACCGGAACCGGGATCCGCTCCAGCACAACCAGTGCGGGCAGCTCCTTCAAGGTCGTCATCGGCGATTGGCTCTGTTGCCTGTTCTGGCGTCGTTCCACACCGAAGATTATGGTCTATGCCAGAAGTTATGTTGGACACATTTGTCCAAAGCGTTCCCGATGAATTGGCCGTGGCGCCGAACTCGCTTGCTCTTCAACCGAATTGTCCGGGTCTTCGACCGCTGGTCACGCGGCGTTGAGCGGTCCGCTCACTCGACCTGGTAGCGGGGGAACACCCCGGTCGGAGCGGGCAGCGCCGTGCCGGGCGCCAGGCGCGTGCCGATCGCGGCGAACGCTCGTTGGTCTTGCGCCTGCCCGAGCAGATCCAGCAGCTTGCCGGCCGAGTCGGGCATGACGGGCTGCACCAGCAGCGCGGCGATGCGCACCGCCTCGCAGGTGACGTACAAGACGGTGCGGAACCGCGCCTGATCGGCCTCGGACTCGCTCTTGCGCAACACCCAGGGTTGCTGCGCCGAGAAGTACCTGTTGGCCTCGCCGAGCATCAGCCAGATCGCTTCCAGGGCCAGGTGCATCGCCTGCGCGTCGAAATTGGCCCGGACGCGTTCCAACAAACCGTCGGCCGTCGCGAGCAATTCGGTGTCGGCGGCGATCAGCTCGCCGGGTTCGGGAACGACCCCGTCGAGGTTCTTGGCGATCATCGACAACGACCGCTGCGCCAGGTTGCCGAGCTCGTTGGCCAGGTCGGAGTTGATCCGGGTGACGATGGCGTCCTCGTTGAAGCTGCCGTCCTGGCCGAACGGGACCTCGCGCAGCAGGAAATAGCGCACCTGGTCGACGCCGAGCGTGTCGATCAGGTTGATCGGGTCGACCACGTTGCCCACCG